>JAEYYJ010000085.1 GCA_023430845.1 Pseudomonadota bacterium | reverse complement strand
ACGATATCCTGCAGGGCGACGGAGGCGACGTGCTGTATCCGGTTCCCTGGGCGCGGGAGCCTTCCATCAGCCATCTCGCGACGCCGGACGACATGCAGGCCTTGCTGGCTGGCGCGGGTTTCAAGATTCTGAGCGTCACTGATAGCACAGAGGAGGGTCAGCGTTGGTTCGAGACCATGGCTGAGCGCATGAAGCAGGGCGGGGTGCCGCCACTGACACTCCGCACATTTCTCGGCGATGATTTCCCGGCGATGACGCGCAATCAGGTGCGCAATCTGCAGGAGCGGCGCATTCGAACAATGAGCTATATCTGCGCGGCGTAAGGCGAGCCCGGCGCGCAAAGCTACCGCGCCGGGCTCAGCCCTTCAGTGTCAGCAGCCACGACGCCGCATGCAACGGCGGAAGTCTCGACCACCACCCCAGCGAGCTCGGCATTCTCGATACCAGCGACGGCAGTAGCGGTATTGCGTCTTCTCGACGAGTGACATCTGCGGCAGCGCCAAGCCACTCACAGGACTGGCCGATACCGGTGCCGCGCTCGCCCCGCTGGCGCCGAATGCCAGTCCTCCGGCCGTGAGGGCCGCTGCGATGATCAAGCCTCGCATCATTCGATTCTCCTCTGGTTACCCCGGCAAGTGCAAAGCGCGAGAGTGGCCCGGAGGTTTCACCGGCAGGGACCGAAGCTGTTATTCTGATTGGAGGAAGAGGGGCATGGAACCAAAGCTCGCCGCTCGTATTCGAGCGCTTGCATTCAGCCGGGCTTTCCGCCATAAGGTGGCCCTCGATCGCCCCCGGGCGGTCGCTCTCGATTGGATGCGGGTGTAGCTCAGGGGTAGAGCACAACCTTGCCAAGGTTGGGGTCGTGGGTTCGAATCCCATCGCCCGCTCCATCGAAGCCCACTCCATCGAAATCAAGGCCTTAGGCCCGTCCCATGGCGGGCCGTTTCTATTTTCGGCGCCGAATTCGCTCAATCAACCAAGCCAGATTGCTATCGGCCGCGCAAAACGATTTGCGCCCACCGACGGGGATCGGTGGGCGCTGGGGTATCGAGGATCATTTATGTCGGATGTGGGAACATCCGATGCACCAGGACCAGGATACGCGGTCGAGACGCGTGCGAATCAAGGATAGCACGAGTGCTGCGTTTCCACAATTTTGTGGGCCGCGCGCGTTGACGACAGCGGCTGGAAAGAGCAGCCCGTGCAACCCGAGTGTCGTCAGTCCCGCGGCCGGACGCGTCAGCCCTATAGCCGGCGCGGATGACGGCAGCCCGATCGAACAGCGCGGCGATTGAAGTAGGAAGCCTGTCCGTTCGGCTGCCCAATTCGGCAGCAACTCGCGCGGCTCCGCTTCGTCCGTCGCCCGATAAGTTGGCAATTGCCCAATCAGTAAACGCTTCAATTGCGCGGCGGCCGACTCTAATATCCTTCGATGTGCCCCGTCCGCGCATAAGGAGAGCCCATGTCTGCTGCCCCTGTTGCCGCATTCTTCGACGAGATGAATGTACCTGATGGGGGCGTGCGTGCGGGATACGAGGCGATTTCGGACTGGCTGAAGCAGGCGCCGCGCGAACTGCTCGTCAATCGCAAGCTCGAAGCCGAGCATTTCTTCCGCCGCATCGGCATTACCTTCAACGTCTACGGCGATAACCAGGGCACAGAGCGGCTCATCCCCTTCGACATCGTGCCGCGCGTGCTGACTTCCGCCGAATGGCAGCGGCTCGTGCGCGGGCTGGAACAACGGATGAAGGCTCTCAATGCTTTCATCGCGGACAGCTACAACGGCCGCGAAATCGTCGCCGCCGGCATCGTGCCGGAGGAGCTGATCCTGCAGAACCCGGCCTTCCAGCCGGAAATGACGCACTTCACGCCGCCGGGTGGCATTCACGTCCACATTGCCGGTATCGATATCGTCCGCGTGGATGCCGACACGTTCTATGTGCTCGAGGACAATGCGCGCACGCCGTCCGGCGTCTCCTACATGCTGGAGAACCGCGAGGCCATGATGCGGCTCATGCCGGAGCTGTTCGGTTCGCTGCGTGTGGCGCCGGTCGACAACTATCCCGACGCGCTGCTGGAAACTCTGCGCTCGCTGGCGCCGCGCTCGGCGTCGAAGGATCCGACGGTCGTGCTGTTGACGCCGGGGCCCTTCAACTCGGCCTACTACGAGCATTCGTTCCTGGCCGACAAGATGGGTGTCGAGCTGGTCGAGGGCCGCGATCTGCTCGTGCGCGACAACATCGTCTACATGCGCACGACCGAAGGCCCCCGCCGCGTGGATGTCATCTATCGGCGCATCGACGACGACTTTATCGATCCGATCGCCTTCAATCCGGGTTCCATGCTCGGCGTGCCGGGTCTCATGTCGGCGTACAAGGCGGGCAATGTCACGATTTCCAACGCGATCGGCACGGGCGTCGGCGACGACAAGGCCATCTACAGCTACATGCCCGAGATCGTCGAATTCTACCTCGGCGAGAAGCCGCTCCTCTCCAACGTGCCGACGCATCGCTGCCGTGAGCCCGAGGCACTGCGCTATGTCCTCTCGCGGCTCCATGAGCTCGTCGTGAAGGAAGTCAATGGCTCGGGCGGCTATGGCATGCTCGTCGGGCCGCACGCGACCAAGGCCGAGCGCGATGCCTTCGCCGCCAAGCTCAAGGCGCACCCTGACGACTTCATCGCCCAGCCGACGCTCGCGCTCTCGACCGTGCCGTGCTTCGTCGACTCCGGGTTGGCGCCGCGGCATGTGGATCTCCGCCCTTATGTGCTCTGCGGGGCCGATGGGGTGCGGTGTGTGCCGGGTGGTCTCACACGCGTTGCGCTCAAGGAAGGATCGCTGGTCGTGAATTCCTCTCAGGGTGGGGGTACGAAAGATACCTGGGTGGTGGAGACCTGATGCTTTCCCGAATGGCGGATAATCTCTACTGGCTCTCGCGCTACACCGAGCGCGCCGAGAACCTCGCGCGCATTCTGCATGTGGCGCAGCGTCTCGCAGCCCTGCCGTCCGCCTATGCAGGGGCCTCGAACGAGTGGGAGTCGGCGATCGCAACGGCAGCCTGCGCGGAGTCCTTCAAGGAGATCTATCCGGACGGCGCGACCCGCGAGAACGTGATCCGCTACATCGTCGACTCACCGGCCAATCCGAGCTCGATCAAGGCGTGCGTCGAAACCGCCCGCTCGAATGCACGCGCGGTGCGCACAGCCATCACGAGCGAGATGTGGGAGATCCTGAACGAGGGCTGGAACGAGATGCGCGGCATCGAGTTCGACGGCATCTCGCAGTCGGCACTGACGCAGTTTCTCCAGCGCGTGCAGCAGATGTCGCTGCGTTTCGATGGCGCCGCTTACCGCACCATGCTGCGCTCCGATCAGTATTGGTTCCAGCGCCTCGGCACGTTCACCGAGCGGGCCGACAACATGGCGCGCCTGCTCGACGTGAAGTACCACCTGCTGCTCCCGGAGAAGGAGCCGGTTGGCGGCGGACTCGACTATTTCCAGTGGTCTTCGATCCTCAGAAGCGTCAACGCGCTCACGTCCTATCACTGGGTGTACCGCGAGAACGTGAAGCCGTGGCTCGTCGCGGACTTCCTCATTCTGAGGCCCGAGCAGCCCCGATCGCTCATTTCCTGCTATCTGGAGCTCAACGACTATCTCGATCAGATCGCGGAGGCTTATGGCCGCCAGGGGCCGGCGCAGCACATTGTACGTTCGACCACGGCGCGCCTCCAGAATGCCGACATGGATCAGATCTTCCAGTCGGGCCTGCACGAGTTCCTGGTCGAGTTCATCGAGGACAACAACCGGCTGGGGGCCGCGATCACCCAGCAGTATCTCTCGTAGCCGGTACCTCGCCATGCGCATCAAGGTCCGGCACGAGACGCGCTACACCTACGACGAACCCGCGAGCGATGCGCTGCAGCTCCTTCGCCTGACGCCGCGCCCGCACGAAGGGCAGTTCATCCGGTCCTGGCGCGTTGCGGTCGATGCGGATGCACGGCTCGATCGCAGCGAGGATGCATACGGCAACATCACGCACCTCGTCTTCCTGCACGGCCCGCTTACGCAGGCGACCATCACCATCGAGGGTGAGGTCGATACGCGCGACACAAATGGATTTGTGCGTGGCGCTGTAGAGCGCCAGCCGCCGCGCCTCTTCCTACGCGAGACGGGGCTCACGCGGCTTACGCCCTCGCTCCGGCGCTTTGCGCGCGAGACCTCGGCGGGGCAAGGCGGCGATGCGCTGGCGACACTCCATGCGCTCAATCGCAGCATTCACAAAACCATGACCTTTGTGATCGGCGCTACGAGCCCGGATACGACGGCCGGCGATGCCTTCGACGCGAAACGCGGCATCTGCCAGGACTTCACGCACATCCTGCTCTCGGCCGCGCGCGCTCTCGGCCATCCCGCACGCTATGTCAGCGGCTACTTCCTGCGGACGGACCGCATCGATCAGGAGGCCGGCCACGCCTGGGCCGAAGTGCACGTGCCGCGTCTCGGCTGGATTGCCTTTGATCCGGCCAACGGCATCTGCACGACGGACCAGCACGTGCGTGTCGCGATCGGATGTGATGCGCGAGAGGCATCGGCCGTGCGCGGCGCGCGTGTCGGCGGCGGTGCGGAGGGCCTCGACGTCGCCATTCACGTCGAGCAGGGCCGTGCGATGATCCAGGAATAGGGCGCCGCCGGTTTCGGCGGCGCCGTCGCTCTTTGCGGCGGATCTTCGGCTCAATTACTGCCGCGTTTGCGGCGCCATTCCATGAACTCCTTGAACAATGCTTCGCTCATCGCGGCATTGGTCTCACCAGCGGGCTGCGTTGCGCTTCCGGTCGTCGTCGGTAACGGTCTCCCCGCTGCAACGCGATCGAGCCACTCCTGAGCCGGCGGGAAGCGCGTCCATCCGTCGATGGTCGCTGCGAGATTGACGTTCTTCCACCGCGGATGGCGCGGCGGCTTCTGGATCTCCGGGAACTTCGTGAAGAACGCGTCGACGAACTTGGCAAGGCGCTGATAGCGCCCATGATCGCCAGTCCAGTTGAACGCCATGAGCAGGGTCGGCACCGCAACGCCTTCGACCTTTTCGCCTTCGGGGATCAAGTTCGGGTAGTCGGCGTGCGTGAACTCGGCCGGCAGGTAGTCCTCGAGGAAATGACCCTCATAGGCGACCGGCAGGAGGCGGAAGCCGAGCTCCTTCGGAACGGTCGCATACGGCCTCAGCGGTTTGAGGCACGTGCAGATCGTCGCGTACACCTCGCCACGCTTCATGCGCTCGATGGCATCGCCCTGACCCATGTTGACTTCCGTCACTTTCATTTCATGGGCTGCAAACATGCGCTGCGCGGCGAGCTGCGCGCCGCTTCCCTTGTCACTGAAGTTGACGGGCTTGCCTTCGAGATCCTTGAGCGATTTGATTTCCGGGCGCACGAGGATGTGCAACTCATCCTCGAACAGTCGGGTGATGTAGACCATGTTGCGTGTGACGTGCGGCCCGAGCTGAGGATCGTCCTTGAAATGGCTCAGGGTGACCGTGTTGACGAGGCCCATGTCGATACCCCTGAGGAAAAGGATATCGCGAACGTTCTGGGCCGCGCCCTTGCCGACGATCGGCAGCACGCGCAGATTGTCGCCGTCGTCGGTGACAGCGGCGATGTCGTAGGCAATTCCCAGATAGCCGCCGTTCGGATTGCCTGAAACGATGGTGACGACATTCTCGTTGATTTGCGCGCGCATCTGATCGAGCGGTCCGAGGCGCTGTCCCTTCGTAGGCGCCCCTGTCTGAGCGTTCGAACTTGTGGGAGCAGCGCAGGCCATGGTCCCCGCAATGGCCAGCGCGAAGGCAATACGGGTTACGCAGAAACTGAAACTACAACGCATTGGACATCCCTCTCTCTCCCACTCTGCCCGGTGGATCTTTTGCTGCACATCGGCCGCTGGATGGTCACGCAATACCGCTCGAGAGCGTTGCTGTACGTGTCCAACGCCTCGGAGCGTCGATGACACTTCGCGTAATGACTATTGAACCCGCTTCTTTGGCGGTATTCGGGCGCGTCGTGCCCCCACGTCGCATCGCTCGCGCATTATTTTCCACGGACGATTAGGACGTGCCGTCGCGCCACGCGAAGATTTCGCCGGTGCGTGGCATTGCGGTGCAGCCGCGACACTGACAGGCGTCAAGTGAGTGTGATACGTTGCGGGCTGCAAGCGTTCAATTAACAGGATTGGAGGCCCCGCCGTAGTGCCCGATGACCCCGCATTGTGGCTCCGCACGCGGTGATCATAATTGCTCTCTCCGGCCGCAAAAATCGAGGCGGCAGAGCCACATAGTTCCGGAAACCGACCTAGGTCAATGGGTCGCTCTGATGATTTATCAACATAAAATTTCGTACCTGCCGTTCACCGCGCATTTCCCATCTTGACATTGCGTGGCTGCCGGAAATCTGCCATTCTCTCGGCGTAGATTTTGTCTGCAGTCCGTCATTCAGACTGCTGATTCTATTCGCACAAGACCCACGCCGCCGGGCTGCGGCCGTCATCAGGGTCAAGAGGGGGAAGAAGCTTCATAGAACTCTTGGGATTAGGTCCGCCGCATCTCCTAGTCCCAATGAGGCGATCAGCGACTATGGCAGGAGTGGCCTCCTCGAAGATGCCATGAAACGCTGATCGGTTGGCCAAGCAGCGAACCAACGCCCTCTTTGGTTGTCTGCTTGGTACAGTGCCGGCCTGTGACCTCTCGGTCTTCGTACCCCGCTGCCGAGAATAGTCACAGGCCGGACCCCTCTCGTGCCGAAACCAATACGTCTCCGATCAGTGCCGGCATCCGACCGACGTCTGTTCTGTGATTACTCAATCGTGGTTAATGAGCGAGCCCGCAGAAAATCGCCGTGCGGGACGCACGAACGGCAGGCGTCTCCTACTTGATTTTGGTTTCCTTGAACTCGACGTGCTTGCGCGCGATCGGGTCGTACTTCTTGAAGGAAATCTTCTCGGTCGAGGTGCGCGGGTTCTTCTTGGTCACATAGAAGAAGCCGG
The DNA here is from genome assembly GCA_023430845.1 of Pseudomonadota bacterium. GTDB lineage: Bacteria > Pseudomonadota > Alphaproteobacteria > Rhizobiales > Hyphomicrobiaceae. The sequence continues at coordinate 10,156 of JAEYYJ010000085.1, read as the reverse complement.
TCCCTGCGGTGCTGAGCAGCTTGATCTTGAGCGTTGCGGGCTTGGCCATTTCGGTCTCTTCGACGCGTTCTAATCCAGGGTCTTGTTCGGTCGCAATTTAGTCACAGGGGCATTGAAGTCAAGCGCCGTCTCGCCTGCAACTCGATACGCCGCACCCCCATTTCCGATGTCTGAATCATGCCATCCGGAATAATGCGAGGCCCGCCACGATGATAGCGATTCCGGCGATCTCGAGCGTGCGGATTCGTTCGCCAAAATAAAACACCGACAGTAGCAGCGTGAACACGATCTGTACCTGCGCGACGCCGGCGACGTACGAGGCGTTCGTCAGCGCGGTCGCGATGAACCATCCAATAGAACCGAGCGCGCTTGTCGTGCCGATGAACCAGCAGAGCTTCGGAAACGCGAACATCCGCACGAGTTCGCGCGGCTCGCGCATCAGCAGGTAGGCGCCCACCATGAGTGCCGAGAGCGTCGCCATCACGAGCACGGCATAGGCGGCGCGCACGAGCGTGCCGACGGCCGGATCGATCGCGAGAATACCCTCGCGCAGGCATAGATATGAGAGGGCGTAGACGAGCGCCGACGAGAGACCCAGCAGTGCCGGTGCAGTCGCGGAGCTGGTGCCGCCTGCTGATGTATTGGGCTGGGGCGCCGGCGAGCGGCCGGAGGAAATCACGATCACCCCGAGCATGGTGACGACGATCGCCACCCAGCCGATGGGGGTGATGACCTCCGAGAAGAAGGCGGTGCCGATGAGCGCCGTCATGATCACGTCGGCTTTGATGATCAGCGTCGCGACGGCGAAGTTGCCGAGCTGGAAGAGGCGTACGACGAGCACCGTGCCGACGAACTGGCAGATAGCCGCAATGGCGCTGTAGAGCACAAGCCCCTGGCTGAGCGGCGGGAGTGGTTCGCCTGTCCACCACAGAATGCCGACGAGGTAGGCGGCCAGTAGCGGCAGCGTGAACAGAATGCGGACATAGGTCGTGACCTGCGTCGACAGACGCTGGTTCAGCACCTTGAGCCCCGCATAGCGCAAAGCCTGAAAGAAGGCCGCGCCCACGCTTGCCCAGATCCAGATGCTGTCCATGAAGCCCGGCATCCCCGCGTTGCGTGTCGGCAACGGCGCCATGTGAGCAGGGCGCGGCTGATTTGACCACACCTCCCTGCGCGGGGCGCTCTTCGCGCGCAGCACGACTCGCCTTAGCGTGCCGGCCACTGTTCTGCCGACGCCGGAGGCGACGATGAATACGCTCTTTCGCGTGCTCTATGCCGCCCATGCGCGGGGTACGCACCACAAGCTCGCACTCGATGGTCTGCGCCATCTGCGCGGACCTCATGCAGAGGCTTGGCGCTGCGTCTTTTTGAAGCACGCCGACCTGTTCATGGTCGGGTCGAAGGCGCCCGACGACAGCTTTAAGGACTTCAAGAACCACGTCCTGCATCCGCGCGATAATTTCTGGGGCGGCGCACCGCCGAAGGTGCGTAACTGGTACGGCCACGTCGTCACGGCGCTGCGCCAGCAGGACTGGCCGACGGCCGCCTACGCCGCAGGCGTTATGAGCCACTATCTGACGGATCCGCTGCATCCCTTTCACACCGGCCAGTCACAGGCCGAGAACGATATTCATCGCGCCGTCGAGTGGAGCATCAATCGCTCCTACGATGCGCTTTGGAAGCTCGGCGCGACGCTGCCTGAGCCGCTCGTCGTGCTCGGCCAAGCGGACAATTGGCTCGAGATGCTGGTTTGTGATGGCGCGCTCATCGCCAATGCGCACTACGAGCGTCTCATCGCGCACTACGATTTCAAGCGCGGTGTCGTCGATCCGCCAGCAGGCCTCGACGAGGTCGCTCAGGATCTGGTCGCGGGGTTGATCGTCCATGCGGCCACGACCTTTGGCGTGGTCCTGCAGCGCGCGATTGACGAGGCCGCGGTGGAGGCGCCCGAGGTGAACCTGACGCTCGATACCATCCTCGCAACGCTGAAGGTGCCGATCCGCGTCCTGCAGAAGCAACTTGCCGATACTGCCGATCGCCGCCTCGTCGAGCGCATGTATGACGAGCTGCAGGCGACGGGCAAAGTCGAGGAGAATCTGCCCGAGGACGACCGGTCGGTGCGTGCTGCTTATGCGCAGGAAGTGCTGGCTAAGATCGAACAACTCCCGCCTGCCAAGGCTTTTCCCTATCATGGCAAGGCGCCGCCCGAGACCTCCATCGAGCGCGCCGAGCGGCTGCGCGAGGAGAACCGCAAGCGCGCTCTGGAGGAGGCTGCGCGCCGCGTCGCCGAGCAGGCCGAGGCGCGGGCTACTGCCAAGGCCGCGGCGCCGGTTGCCTCCGTGCCCATCGTGTCCAAGCCGGCCGAGCCCGCAGCCGCACCGGTTATCCCGGCTGCCGAAGAGGCCGGTACCAAGGACGACACGAGCCTCGTCGCGCGCCTCGATGAGCACGAGCGCACGCGGACGGGCTCCGTACCGAGCATCGGTGAAGTCGTGTCGCGCGAGCCGAGATTTTACCTCACGCGCGGCCAGGATGTCGTCGACGCGCCGTCGATCGGCCCCAAGACGGCGGATCGTCTCATTGCTGAAGGCGTGAAGACCGTCGGCGATCTCATGGACGCCGATCCCGAGACGCTCGCCGAGCTCGTTGGTGTGCGCCACATCACGGCCGAGGTCATCCGCGATTGGCAGGACCAGAGCGGCCTCGTGATGGCCGTGCCGAACCTCAGGGGGACGCACGCGCAGCTCATTGTCGGCGCCGGCTTCCGGGATGCGGAAAGCCTCGCCGACGCCGAGCCCGCCGACCTCTCCGCGCGCGTTCTTGCATTCGCCACCAGCAGCGATGGCCAGCGCGTGCTGCGCAATGGCTCACCGCCCGATATCGAGGTGATCGCCGCCTGGGGCGCATCAGCCCGCATGGCGCGCGCGGCTTGAGGCGCGGGGCTGCAACTTATGGACGAAAACCCAAGCTTGATGCGTCGGATGGCATCGGGTAGTGAGAACGGCGTAATTCGAGCAGCGGCAGGGGATCCTCAATGAGCATCGATACGACCGGCGGCCATCCCGAGATGGACTATCCCGAGCACGTACGGACGTACAATGGCTTCATCAAAGGCACCGTCGTTCTGACCGTCCTCGTCGTGCTCATCTTGGCCGGCATGGCGATCTTCCTGGTGTAGACCGGGTGCTCACTCGCCGAACGCGCCGCGCATCGATCGAGCGTGGTCGCGCCAGTCCCTGAACTTCCACTCTACGAAGGACGCGACGCAATGGTGACCGTTGCGGTTACGCCGGAGGCGCCTGACGAAACGCGCGTCGCCATCTCGCCGGAGACCGTGCGCAAGCTCGTCGCGCTCGGCTGCAAGGTGCGCGTGGCGGCTGGCAGCGGTGCGCGCTCGCGCTTCTCCGATGAGACCTACAAGGCTCAAGGCGCAGAGATCGCACCCGATGCGGCCGCCGCCGTTGAAGGTGCCGACATCCTGCTCAAGGTGCGCCGTCCCTCGCCCGAGGAAGTGCGCGGGCTTGCGCCGGGCGGCATTGTCGCCGCCATGCTGAGCCCGACGGACGACCGTCCTGGCCTCGATGCACTCGCCGCGACAGGCGCCACGCTTTTTTCCATGGAGTTCATGCCGCGCATCACCCGCGCGCAGTCCATGGACGTTTTGTCGAGCCAGGCGAACCTCGCGGGCTATAAGGCGGTCGTGAATGCGGCGGCGATGTTCGAGCAGGCCGTGCCGATGATGATGACGGCGGCCGGCACCGTACCGGCGGGCAAAGCCTTCATCATGGGCGTCGGCGTTGCCGGCCTTCAGGCCATCGCGACGGCGCGGCGTCTCGGCGCCATCGTCTCTGCGACCGACGTGCGCCCAGCAACCAAGGAGCAGGTCGCCTCGCTCGGCGCGAAGTTCATTGCCGTCGAGGATGAGGAATTCAAGCAGGCGCAGACGGCAGCGGGCTACGCCAAGCCCATGTCGGAAGCCTATCAGCAGAAGCAGGCGGAACTCGTCGCCGGCCACATCAAGGCGCAGGACATCGTCATCACGACCGCGCTCATTCCAGGCCGCCCGGCGCCGCGCCTCATCACGCGCGCCATGGTCGAGAGTATGAAGCCCGGCGCGGTGATCATCGATCTTGCGGCCGAGCGCGGTGGTAACTGCGAGCTGACGAAGCCCGGCGAGATCGTCGAGCACGGTGGTGTGCGCATCGACGGCACGCTCAATCTGGCGGGACAGGTGCCGGTCAATGCTTCGAGCCTCTACGCCAAGAACCTCCTCACCTTCCTCGAGCTCATGATCGACAAGAAGGAGAAGACCCTGAAAGTCGACTGGGAGGATGAGGTCATGAAGGGCACGCTGGTCGCCAAGGGCGGCCAGATCGTGCACCCGAGCCTGCAGCCGAAGGGAGCCTGAGATGATGCGCCCTGCTCTTGCATGGACACCAGCGTTGCTTGCCTTGACAACGATGCCCGCTCTCGCCGCCGGTGGCGCGGAGGTGAGCCCGTTCGTCTACCAGCTCATGGTGTTCGTGGTTGCGATCTTCGTCGGCTACTATGTCGTGTGGAGCGTGACGCCGGCCCTGCACACGCCATTGATGAGCGTCACCAATGCGATCTCCTCGGTCATCGTCGTCGGCGCACTGCTGGCGGTCGGCGTGAGCTTCTTGGAGTCCGGTTCGGTCCTCGCCAAGCTGTTTGGCTTCCTCGCCCTGATCATGGCCTCCATCAATATTTTCGGCGGCTTCCTTGTCACGCAGCGCATGCTCGCGATGTACAAGAAGAAAGAGAAGAAGTGAGCGATGCGCGCTGGCATATGCTCGTTCGCGATTTCGTCGGGCGCCGCATGGACGAGCGGGCGTTCCACGATCGCTTCTTCGAGCTCTGGCACGACGCCGATCGCGACTACGTGCCCGCCCCGCGCGCGATCGAAACGCTCTTCTTCGTCGTTGAAGCCTATTGTCCGGACCCCGCGCTCCGCGATCCGAACAGCACCTACGAAGCCGATGATGTCGAACTCCGCCAAGCCGCTGAGAAAGCGCTTGCCGAGCTTCCCGTTCCCAGCCGCTTGATGACGTTCCTCAGCAGGATGAAATCATGAGTGCCAACGCCGCCGCCCTGCTCTATCTCGCCTCGGGCGTCCTTTTCATCCTCGCGCTTCGCGGCCTCTCGAGCCCGGAGACATCACGCTCGGGCAATATGTTCGGCATGGTCGGCATGGGCATCGCGATCGTCACGACGCTCGCCCTGCTGCAATCGACCGACAGCGTCTTCACGTGGTTCCTGATCATCGCCGGCATCGGCATCGGCGGCGCCATCGGCGCGTACACCGCGCGCACCATTCCGATGACCATGATGCCGGAGCTGGTTGCAGCGTTTCACTCGCTGGTCGGCCTCGCCGCCGTATTCGTCGCCGCCGCTGCGCTCTACGCGCCGACGGCCTTCGGCATCTCCGACGGTACGGGCTACATCTTCGCCTCGAGCCTGGTCGAGATGTCGCTAGGCGTCGCGATCGGCGCGATCACGTTCACGGGCTCGGTCATTGCCTTCGCGAAGCTCTCGGGCCGTATGTCGGGCAAGCCCATTCTGCTGCCCATGCGCCACGTCATCAATGGCGCGCTCGGCCTGCTGTTGATCTTCCTCATCTACCAGTTCACGCAGTCCGGCGGCTCGTCGTGGCTCTTCTGGCTGATCACGATCCTGTCGCTCGCTTTCGGCGTCCTTCTCATCATCCCCATCGGCGGTGCGGACATGCCCGTCGTCGTGTCGATGCTCAACTCGTACTCGGGCTGGGCCGCAGCCGGCATCGGCTTCACGGTCGGTAACGTCGCGCTCATCATCACGGGCGCGCTGGTCGGCTCCTCAGGCGCGATCCTCTCCTACATCATGTGCAAGGGCATGAACCGTGCCTTCCTGTCCGTGATCGCGGGCGGTTTCGGCGGTGAGGTCGCAGGCCCTGCCGGTGGCGAAGGGGCAGAGCAACGTCCGGTCAAGCTCGGCTCGGCCGAGGATGCGGCCTTCCTCATGAAGAATGCGGGCAAGGTCATCATCGTGCCGGGCTATGGCATGGCCGTCGCACAGGCACAGCACGCACTGCGCGAGTTGGCGGATACGCTCAAGGCGGCCGGCGTGGAGGTGAAGTACGCGATCCATCCGGTTGCGGGCCGCATGCCGGGCCACATGAACGTGCTGCTCGCGGAAGCCAACGTGCCCTACGACGAAGTGTTCGAGCTCGAGGACATCAACTCGGAGTTCGCGCAGGCCGACATCGCCTATGTCATCGGCGCCAATGACGTCACGAACCCCGCCGCCGAGGAGGACAAGACCTCACCGATCTACGGTATGCCCGTGCTGCAGGTCTGGAAGGCTGGCACCGTCATGTTCAACAAGCGTTCGCTCGCGAGCGGCTACGCCGGCATCGACAATCCGCTCTTCTATCGCGACAACACCATGATGCTGCTCGGTGACGCAAAAAAAATGACCGAAGAGATCGCCAAGTCGATGCATAACTAGTTTCTTTTCCGCGGACGCCAACGCCGTCGCGTCGAAGACGCGCCTCCGGCGCGATGGCTACTGGCGCCGCGGCTGCAATTTACACGGTCGGCGATTCGCCTTGCGGCCTTCGGCCGCCACCGAATAGCGGCACGCTCTGAAACTACAAAAGACGGGGTTTCCGGGGGTGTCCCCGGTCGGGGTGTGGGGCCGAGGCCCCACTCGCGTCGAAGACGCGAATGTCAGCTAGCGAAAGCCCGCCAGGCGAGCAGCGCGCCGCCGAGAAGGATCGCGATCTCGAGAATGAGCGTGTGGAACTGCGCCGAAAAGCGCCGGATCAGCCACTTCGCTGTGAGAGTGCCCGGTGTCGCCATGATGCCGATGATCAGCGCGACAACAACGAGCTTCCAGTCGAGCGCCCCGAAGCCGGCGAATACGCCCGTCTTCACGAACCCGAGCAGGAACGAGATCGCCGCATCCGTCGCAATGACCTGCGTGCCGACGAGGCCTGTCGACATGAGCATCGAGAGGAGCATGACGCCTGCGCCCGAGGTTCCGCCCATGATGAGGCCGTAAGGCGCGGCGGCATAGGCGAGCCCGCGCTCGGAGAGCCTGAGCTTCAGGTGCTCGAAGATGCGACGCACGGGCACGAGCACGATGAGCATGATGCCGATCAGGATCTCGGCGCCCTTGCCGCTGAGGCGTGTGTAACCCCAGGCGCTGAGGGCTGCGAACGGGAACGCGATGAGCGTGACGATGATGGTCTTGCGAGTATCGAGGGCCTCACGGAATGCCGCAACGCGCGTTGCATTCGTGATGATCGCGCTGAGGCCGATCACCGGCACGACAGCCGGCGCGCCGATCATGGGGACGAGCACGAGCGGCATCAGAAGGCCCGTGCCATACCCTGCGAGCCCACCGACGATCTGCGCGCCGAACGCTGTGACAGCAATAATTGCAATCTGCACCAGCGTCAGGTCGGCAAGCATCGTCTACAGCCTTGCTGTCCGCTTTCCACACTATGGAACGTTCGAGAGGGAGCGTTCTTCCGTACTTGCAGCGCAACTTCCCCTTCTCTCCGCAAGGACGGGGAGAGGAGCTTCTCGCCCAGCAGCCCGCGGCAATGAACTCCAACCTGTCCGCATGGCCGCCGCGGGCATACCGCCACTCAAGAAGGCGAAGCACCCCTTCCTGAGCGCGCGACCGCGCGCCGGCCGGTAGGCCGCCCTCCAAGAAAACAGCGGCAAAAATCAAACAAGCCTGCTCTGCTCGATCGCTGCACCGATGAAACTTGCGAAGAGCGGATGAGGCTCGAAGGGGCGGGACTTGAGCTCAGGGTGATACTGCACGCCGACGAACCAGGGATGGTCCGGGATCTCGACCGTTTCGGGCAGCAGTCCATCGGGCGACATGCCGGCAAAGCGCAGGCCGACGGCTTCGAGGCGCTCGCGGTAGCGCGTGTTGACCTCGTAGCGATGGCGGTGGCGTTCGTGGATGTCGTTGGAGCCGTAGATGCTCGCAATGCGGCTGCCCTCTGCCAGCTGCGCTTCGAAAGCGCCGAGCCGCATGGTGCCGCCGAGGTCGCCGCCGGATCGGCGCTGCTCCAGCTCGTTGCCGCGCATCCATTCCGTCATCAGGCCGACGACCGGCTGCTCGGTTGCGCCGAACTCGGTGGAACTCGCATCCTTGATGCCGACGAGGCTGCGCGTGGCCTCGATGCATGCCATCTGCATGCCGAAGCAGATGCCGAAATAGGGAACGCCACGCTCACGTGCAAACTTGGCGGCGAGGATCTTGCCTTCGGAGCCGCGCTCGCCGAAGCCGCCCGGCACCAGAATGCCGTGCACGCCTTCGAGGTAGGGCGTCGGATCCTGATGCTCGAAGACCTCGCTCTCGATCCACTCGAGCTTCACGGCCACCTTGTTGGCAATGCCACCGTGAACGAGCGCTTCGATCAGCGATTTGTAGGCGTCCTTGAGGCCCGTGTACTTGCCGACGATGGCGATGGTCACGCTGCCTTCGGGATTCGCAATGGTGTGCGAGATGTTCTCCCACTGATCGAGGCGCGGTGCCGGTGCGCCATCGATGCCGAAGGCGGCGAGCACTTCGCGATCGAGGCCCTCACGGTGATAGGCGAGCGGCACGTCATAGATGGAAGCAACGTCGAGCGCTTGGATGACGGCGCTCTCGCGCACGTTACAGAAGAGCGCGATCTTGCGCCGTTCGGAGGGCGGTACCTCGCGGTCGCTGCGGCAGAGCAGGATATCGGGCTGAATGCCGATCGAGCGCAGCTCCTTTACGGAGTGCTGGGTCGGCTTGGTTTTGAGCTCGCCCGCCGAGGGAATGAACGGCATGAGCGTCAGGTGGATGTAGACCGAGTGTCCGCGCGGCAGCTCGTTGCCGAGCTGGCGGATGGCCTCGAAGAAGGGCAGGCCCTCTATGTCGCCGACCGTGCCGCCGATCTCGACGAGAACGAAGTCGACGTCGTCGTTACCGGAGACGACGAAGCTTTTGATCGCGTCCGTGACGTGCGGAATGACCTGGACGGTCCCGCCGAGGTAATCGCCGCGCCGCTCGCGGGCGAGGATGTCCTGATAGATGCGCCCGGTGGTGATATTGTCGGTCTTGCGGGCCGGCACACCGGTGAAGCGCTCGTAGTGGCCGAGATCGAGATCGGTCTCGGCGCCGTCGTCAGTTACGAAGACCTCGCCATGCTGATACGGGCTCATCGTGCCCGGATCGACATTGAGGTAGGGGTCCAGCTTTCTGAGCCGAACTCGATAGCCACGGGCCTGTAGGAGTGCTCCAAGGGCCGCTGAAGCCAGCCCTTTGCCGAGCGAGGAGACCACGCCGCCGGTAATGAAGATGTACCGCGCCATGGGCCTCCACCTTACTCGCTTTCCACACGATTCGGGCCGGCGTTCATGACACCGGCCCAATCCATCCACAGCTCACATCAAACAGTTACGACCGCAGGTGGCCGTGACGACGTAACGGCAATCTCGGTTAGCGGTTTGCCGGCACCTGGGGAAGGGTCTGGCGACCCTGCTGAAGGCTGTCGAGCAGTCCGCCGCCACCCGCGGGAGCCGGACCGCCCGTTGCCGGAGCGGCAGGCGTTCCCGTGCCCGGGACGGCAGGGGCCGTCGCTGCGGGCCGATCGAGCGGGGAGACCGCGCGCCGGCTCTGCTGGGCAAAGAGCGTCAGACTGATCGACGTGACGAAGAATGCTGCGGCGAGGCCTGCGGTGACGCGGGTCAGCATGTTCGCGGTGCCGCGCCCGGTCATGAAGCCACCGGCTCCGCCGCCACCGCCGCCGATCCCGAGCGCGCCGCCTTCCGAGCGCTGCAGCAGGACGACCGCGCAGAGTGCCGCGGCTATCATCAGATGTATGACGAGCAGAACGGTTGCCATTAAATGCCTCGTTATCGCGCCTGGAGCGCCGGAGATCCCAGAACCTCATATGGGAAGCGGAGGTAAGGGTCCCAAATCTCCGGGGTGGTCTACACCATGTCGGCGCGGACTGCCACCACCTCCCATGCGGCCGATTGCGGCCTACTGCCGAACCACCGGCGCCCAGCTACCCTCGCTCGTGATGGGGCGAGGGGGGCGATAGGCGTCGTCAGCCTGCGGTTGCTTCTTCTGGCTCTTGTTCTGGTTCTGGGCCGGCGCCTTT
>JAEYYJ010000055.1 GCA_023430845.1 Pseudomonadota bacterium | reverse complement strand
GAAGCCGAGAAGGCGCTGGGTATCAAGGTCCGCTACGAGACGGTGAACGGCAACGATCTACAGCCGCGCATCACCTCGGGCATCCAGTCGGGCGCCGGCCCTGACCTGATCATGCTCTTCAACAACCACCCGCATCTCTATCAGGCGAGTCTCGCCGACCTCAGCGATGTCGCGGGCGAGATCGGCAAGGATCAGGGCGGCTGGTACAAGCTCTGTACGGCCAACAGTTCGTCGGGCGGCAAGTACTTCTCGATGCCGATGGCGCTCATCGGCGCGATGAACGCGTACCGCAAGTCGTGGTTCGCTGAAGCCGGCTACAACGAGTTCCCGAAGACCTGGGACCAGTACCGCGACGTCGGCAAGAAGCTGAAGGCCAAAGGTTATCCGATTGGGCAGTCGTTCGGGCAGTCGTTCGGCGATCCGCCGACGTTCGCCTATCCGCTGCTATGGTCCTTCGGCGGTGCCGAGATCGACGACAAGGGCAAGGTCGTCATCAATTCCAAGGCGACCGTGGATGCGGTCAAGTGGATGGCCGCGGCGTGGACCGACTCCTTCGACGAAGGTGGCCTCGCCTGGGATGACGCGTCCAACAACCGCGCCTTCCTCGCCGGCACCGTCTGCTCGACGCTCAACGGCGCCTCGATCTACATCGAGTCCATGCGCAAGCCCGAGCAGTACAAAACCGCCGACGGCAAGCCGCTCAAGGAGGACATCCTGCACGCGCCGCTTCCCGGCGGTCCCGCCGGACAGTTCGGCTTCCACACGTACACCTCGCACGTCGTGCCGAGCTATTCAAAGAGCGTCAGTGCGACGAAGGATCTGCTGCGCTTCATCCACAAGAAGGAGAACTACGACCAGTGGTTCTCGACCGGGCTTGGTTTCTACACGCCGGGTACGACGTCGTGGGAGACGCACGACCTGTGGAAGAAGGATCCGGTGATGGCGCCATACGCGGTTGCCGGCAAGCAGGGTCTGACGCCCGGCCATCCTGGCGAGCCCAATGCCAAGGCCGCCGAGGTGCTGACCAAGTATCTCATCGGCAACATGTTTGCCGGCGCGATCCGCGGCCAGAAAGCCGAGGATGCGGTTGCCGCGTGCGAGAAGCAGCTCAAGTCGATCTACGAAGGCTGAGGCTTTCTGATCGGAATGGCATGACCGGAGTGCTGAGCGCTCCGGTCTCTCTTTCGCGCAAAATGTGGGCGGCCGGCAGGTTCGGCTTGCCGGGGGCCCTCATGACATCTTCCGAAAGGACGAAACGCCGATGGCAGTAGCGGCGTCGACTTCGACCTCAGAACGCGTGATCGTGGCCAAGCCGAAGTGGCGGCCGCTCGAGAACGAGCGCAATCTCGCCTGGCTTCTGCTTTTGCCGACGATGGTGCTGCTCGGGCTGTTCATCGCCTACCCGTTCATGCGCGGCCTGTTGCTGGCGGTGACGGATACACGCGTCGGCGTTCCCGGTGAATTCGTCGGTCTCGACAACTTCCGGCGGCTCGCGTCCGACCCGATCTTTCACGCGGTCGTGTGGAATACCTGCTGGTACACGCTGGTCACGACGATCTTCAAGCTCGCGCTCGGCCTCTGGCTGGCGCTGCTGCTGAACCGGTCCTTCAGGTTCAAGGCCTTCACGCGCGCCTTCATCCTGCTGCCGTTCATCATCCCGACGGTGCTTTCCACATTCGCGTGGAAATGGATGTTCGACCCGACCTTCAGCGTCCTCAACTGGATGCTCTATCAGACGGGCATGATCCGCGTCGCCATCAACTGGCTCGGCGACGGCGATCTCGCCATGCTCTCGATCATCATCGTCAACATCTGGCGCGGCGTACCGTTCTTCGCGATCTCGCTGCTCGCCGGCCTGCAGACGATCAGTCCTGACTTGAACGAGGCAGCCGCGATCGACGGCGCGCGGCCTTTGCAGCGCTTCTGGTACATCACCTGGCCGCTGCTGCTGCCGGTGACCATGGTCGTGATGCTCTTCTCGGTCATCCAGACCTTCGCCGACTTCCAGATCGTCTACGTGATGACGGGCGGCGGGCCGGCCAACGCGACGCATCTGTTCGCGACTTACGCCTATCAACTCGGTGTCGGCACAGGGCTCTTGAGCCAGGGTGCGGCCGTCTCGCTTGCGATGTTCCCGATCCTCCTGCTGATCGTGATCTTGCAGCTTCTCTACATTCGCCGCGTGGAGGTTCGCTGATGATCGAAGGTGCGATCTGGCGCCGCTGGGTGTTCTTCTACATCCCGCTCACGCTCTTCCTGATCTTCTTGCTTTTCCCGTTCTACTGGATGCTCATCACGACATTCCGGCCGGACGGTGAGCTCTATCGTCCATGGCGGGCGGCGAACTACACGCCCTTCTGGACGTGGAATCCGACACTCGATCACATCAAGTATCTCTTCAGCGAGACGATGTTCGCGACGTGGCTCTGGAACACCATGTTCATCGCCATCGCGTCGACCATCATCTCGCTCATCTGCGGTGTGCTCGCCGGCTATGCGCTTGCACGGCTGAA
>JAEYYJ010000372.1 GCA_023430845.1 Pseudomonadota bacterium | reverse complement strand
AGCTCGAGAGACAACTTCGTCCTTTCCGCCAGCAGGGACCGAGCCTTGCGGGCGATCAAATCCGGAAGCTCACGCCACCAAGCGCGCTCTCAACATCACTGCGAGCGCCTCATTCTGGGCACTTGTTCGGGACCGCAACCCGGCGGGCCACTCGCTCGAACCGCACGTCCCGGCATGATCCTGCACATGCTCTGAATCCTGCATTTCAGTGCGGGACCGAGATGACCGTGTCGGCACTTTGTGGCTCTAAAGTGGCGTATCGAAGCCATATCGTTGCGCTCCGGCAACACATGGTTAACGATGCTAGAACTAATTGGATTCGAGGAGTTTTTGAGGGCAACAATGGGGCATGAAAACACTCGCTCTGTACATCGCCGCCGCAATTGCCGAGATCGCCGGCTGCTTTGCCCTCTGGGCTGTGACACGCCTCGGCGCCCCGGCGTGGTGGCTCGCTCCCGGCGTGCTCGCGCTTGTGTTGTTCGGCTGGCTCCTGACGCGAGTCGATGTCGACTTCGCCGGACGTGCCTATGCCGTGTACGGCGGCATCTATATCGCCGCGTCACTCCTGTGGCTCTGGACGGTCGAAGGACGTGTTCCGGATCGCTGGGATCTCATCGGAGCCGGCGTCGCCGTGGCCGGTGCAATGATCATTCTTTACATGCCTCGCTCAGCTTAAATTCTGTACTGTCGAGAATAAGAACTCCCAAGCCGCCTCAACCACAGGCAACGGTGCCAGATTAACCGGCGCCGAGGCAGCGTTGCCTCATCGACAATCTTCCGTCATACTTCCGACACGGTAGAGAAACTGGACGGCGATCCGTTCGCTGGCCGATCCGGTTCAACAGTGGTGCAGGGAGTAGCCATGGCTGAAGCCAGGCAACAAGCCCGTCGTCCTCACGGCGCGGCCGGTGCGATTGTTCTGAATGGGGTGCACAAGTGGTACGGTGAGTTTCATGTCCTGCGCGACATCAATCTCACTGTCAGAGAAGGCGAAAAAATCGTCATCTGCGGCCCCTCGGGCTCCGGCAAATCCACGCTGATCCGCTGCATCAATCGGCTTGAAGAGCACCAGCAAGGCCAGATCGTCGTCGACGGCACGGAACTGACCAACGATCTTAGGAACATCGACAGGATCCGTGCCGAAGTCGGCATGGTCTTCCAATCCTTCAATCTCTTCCCGCACCTTACGATCCTCGACAATCTCTGCCTGGCGCCCGTCTGGGTGAAGAAGAAATCCCGCGCAGAGGCCGAGAAGACCGCCCGTATGTATCTCGAGCGCGTGAAGATTCCCGAACAGGCACTCAAGTATCCGGGCCAGCTTTCAGGCGGCCAGCAGCAGCGTGTCGCTATCGCCCGCGCGCTCTGCATGAACCCCAACATCATGCTCTTCGACGAGCCGACATCGGCCCTCGATCCCGAGATGATCAAGGAAGTGCTCGACGTCATGATCGAGCTCGCGAACTCCGGCATGACCATGATGTGCGTGACCCACGAAATGGCCTTCGCGCGGTCAGTGGCCGACCGCGTGATCTTCATGGATCGCGGCGAGATCGTCGAAATGGCGCCGCCGGAGGAATTCTTCGCCAATCCCAAGTCAGACCGCACAAAGCACTTCCTCAGCCAGATCCTCAATCACTGATGCGGCTCGGCCGCATCGGGGAACGCCGGCGCCCAACGCAAGGCCGGACGCCCGGCAGAACAGAAGCCGTTACCAGTAGTATGGAAAAGGGAAATTTCATGAAACGAGCGACCAAGCTGATCGCAACGGCCGCCGCTGTTGCACTCACCACTGCCGGTGTGGCTAGCGCCCAGACCCTCGATAAGGTCAAGAAGCAAGGCACGCTGTCGTGCGGCGTGAACGTGGGCCTCGCCGGCTTCTCCGCCCCCGATGACAAAGGCAACTGGACCGGTCTCGACGTCGATTTCTGCCGCGCCGTCGCTGCAGCCGTGCTCGGCGATGCGACGAAAGTGCGCTTCGTGCCGACGACCGCCAAAGAGCGCTTCACGGCCCTGCAATCGGGCGAGATCGACGTGCTCAGCCGCAACACGACCTGGACATTGGGCCGCGATAGCTCGCTTGGCCTCAGTTTCGTCGGCGTCAACTACTACGACGGCCAGGGCCTGATGGTGAAGAAGTCGCTCGGTGTGAAGAGCGGGCTGGAGCTCAGCGGCGCCACTGTGTGCGTACAGACCGGCACGACGACCGAGCTCAACCTCGCGGACTTCTTCCGCGTGAACAAGCTCGAGTACAAGCCTGTCGTATTCGAGAAGGCCGACGAGACGCTGACCGCCTATCAGGCCGGCCGCTGCGACGTGTACACGACCGACGCCTCGGGACTCTACGCCCAGCGCCTCCAGCTTCAGCAGCCCGATGAGCATATCGTGCTCCCCGAGATCATCTCCAAGGAGCCCCTCGGCCCCTCCGTGCGCCAGGGCGACAGCCAGTGGTTCACAATCGTGAAGTGGGTGCACTTCGCCATGCTGAACGCCGAGGAGGCGGGCATCACGAAGGCTAACGTCGACGAGATGGGGAACTCGACCAACCCGGACATCCGCCGCATCCTCGGCAAGGAAGGTGAGTTCGGCAAGGGCATCGGCCTCGGTGCCGACTGGGCCTACCAGATCATCAAGCAGGTCGGAAACTACGGCGAGGTCTTCGAGAAGAACGTCGGCTCCGGCTCGCGCATCAACATCGCCCGCGGCCAGAACAACCTCTGGACCAAAGGCGGTCTGCAGTACGCCCCCCCGATCCGCTGACGCACGATCGAACGAGCCGGTGCGTGCAGTCGTCTACTGACAGCTGCACGCATCGGATACATCCATTCGGAGGGGGAACTCAGCGGTCATGACGGCAACAGCGAACAGGCCAGGACCTGGGCCGATTGCACCGCCCTCGAAACCGAACCTGCTCTATCGGCCAGAGTTCCGTCAGGCCATCTACCAGATCCTCCTCGCGGCCGGGCTGATCTTCGCTTTCTGGACCATCGCCAGCAACGTCAGCGATAACCTCGCGCGCCAGAACATCGCTTCGGGCTTCGGCTTCTGGGACCGCACGTCCGGCTTCGATATCTCGCAGTCGCTGATCGCCTACAACAACCAGTCGACTTATGGTCAGGCATTCTGGGCCGGTCTTCTCAATACGCTGCTCGTCGCCGCGATCGGTATCGTCTTCGCGACCATTCTCGGATTTCTCGTCGGCATCGGGCGCCTGTCCTCGAACTGGCTGATTGCGCGCATCTGCGGCGCCTATGTCGAGATCCTCCGCAACCTGCCGCTGCTGCTGCAGCTCTTCTTCTGGTACTTCGCCGTCCTGAAAAATCTGCCCGGACCGCGCCAGAGCTTCTCGCTTCCCTTTGGCGCCTCGCTCAACGTGCGCGGTCTCTATCTGCCGGCGCCCGTTCCCGGCGAGGGCTTCGGCGCGGTGTTAATCGCGCTCGCCATCGGCATCGTGGCTTCGTTCGCCGTCGCAATGTGGGCGAAGCGCCGCCAGCGCGAGACAGGCGAGCGCTTCCCGGTTCTGTGGACCACGCTCGCGCTTATCCTGCTGCTGCCGGGCGCGGTCTACATCGCGCTCGGCCAGCCGCTGAGCTTCGAGTATCCAGCCCTGCGCGGCTTCAACTTCCAGGGCGGCATCGCCGTTCAGCCGGAACTCATGGCGCTCGTAGTCGGGCTCTCCACCTATACGGCGAGCTTCATTGCCGAGATCGTGCGCGCGGGCATTGCGGGTGTGCCGCGCGGCCAGCGCGAGGCGGCGAACGCCCTCGGACTCTCGAGCGGCCTGACAATGCGCCTCGTCATTCTCCCGCAGGCACTGCGCATCATCATCCCGCCGCTGACCAGCCAATACCTGAACCTGACGAAGAACTCCTCGCTCGCGGTCGCGATCGGCTATCCGGACTTCGTCAGCGTCTTCACCGGCACGGTGCTCAATCAGACCGGTCAGGCGGTGGAGGTCATTCTGCTGACCATGCTCGTGTTCCTGACGATCAGCCTGATCACGTCGGCGTTCATGAATTGGTTCAACAAGCACATCGCGCTCGTCGAGAGATAGGGGGCCGCCATGACGAGCACGACATCGGAAATGCGCCCGCCCCGCAGTGAAGTCGGCGTCATCGGCTGGCTGCGCAAGAACCTGTTCTCGAGCCCGACGAACGCGGTCCTGACCCTCGTCGGAGTGTGGATCATCTGGAGCGCGGTCAGTGGCGCCGTGCACTGGACCATTACCAACGCGACATGGGACGGCACCAGCGGCAAGGACTGCTCGTGGCCGGGTGCCGGCGCCTGCTGGCCGTTCATCGAAGCGAAATTCAGCCAGTTCATGTATGGCCGCTATCCCGAGCCGCAGCGCTGGCGCGTCGATCTCACGTACGTGCTCGCGGTCATCGGCCTCGTGCCGCTGATGATCCCGCGCGTTCCCTTCAAGCTCTTCAATACGATCTATATGATCGTGTTCTTTCCCATCGCGGCCTTCCTTCTCCTCTCTGGTGGCTACTTCGGTCTCCCCTATATCCCGACGGAGCTGTGGGGCGGCCTGCTCGTGACGCTCGTCGTCGCCAGCGTCGGCATTGCAGGCGCCTTCCCGCTCGGCATTCTCCTCGCACTCGGCCGGCGCTCGCGCATGCCGATCGTGCGGTGGGTATCCGTTGCCTTCATCGAGCTCGTACGCGGCGTACCCCTCATTACCGTGCTGTTCATGGCCTCGGTGATGCTGCCACTGTTCCTGCCCGAAGGCATGACCATCGACAAGCTGCTACGCGCGCTGATCATGGTGGCGCTGTTCGCAGCCGCCTATCTTGCGGAGGTGATCCGCGGCGGACTGCAGGCGATCCCGCGCGGGCAGTTCGAGGCTGCCGATGCGCTCGGCCTCACCTACGCGCAGAAGATGGGCCTCATCGTTCTGCCGCAGGCGTTGAAGCTCGTCATTCCGGGCATCGTGAACACCTTCATCGGTCTCTTCAAGGACACGAGTCTCGTCCTCATCATCGGCATCTTCGATCTGCTCGGCATCGTGCAGCTCAACCAGTCCGATGCGAACTGGTTCTCGCCGTCGACCGCCATGACCGGCTACATCTTCGCAGGACTGGTCTTCTGGATCTTCTGTTTCGGCATGTCGCGCTACTCACTCTTCATCGAGCGCCGCCTCGCAGAGAGCGACCGG
>JAEYYJ010000214.1 GCA_023430845.1 Pseudomonadota bacterium | reverse complement strand
GAAGGAGGAGAAGCCCTGCAGCTTGAGCACCTTCTGCATGAGCGATTCACTCACATGGAAGTTGCCTGTCATGAAGGCGTCGTTCGGCGTGCGGAACCAGCGCTGGCGCGGCGCATAGGCCTGCCAGTCTGCCGGGTTGAACGGTTCCCATTTGCGGCCCGTCCAGCGCGGAAGACGCAGGTCGTCGGCGATCGTGAAGGCGTTGTCGGTGCAGCCGGCGCAGATGCCGCGACCGCGGAACTGCTTGCGGTGGCCTGCGACGTACGTCCAGCCGTTCTGCTTGCTCGTGTCTTCCATGACGGCATCGAGACGTTCGCCTGCGGCCATGGATTCGCGCGCGCGATTTTCGCTCAGCAGGAAGTCCGGCGTGACGGTCATGCCTGCGCGCCCGTCCGGGCATACTTGACGGCCGTCAGGCAGCATCGCGAGGCTCGGATAGGCAACCAGCATGATCCGGTCGGCTTCGGCCCACGGAATGTGCAACTGCCCGTGGATCGCGCGCCGCAGCGCGAGCAGGCGCGCCTCGAGCCCGTCGAGAAGCTCTGACGCTGCTAGGAAGCCATGCACCTGCCCGAACCAGCCACTGAGCCGGCGCAGTGACGACTCGTCCGAGAGAATGGCATTGGCGAGCAGGCGTGCGAAGCCGATGTCGTTGCCGCCGATCGAGAGGAGCACGAGGTCGATCTTGCGCGCGTCCTCGCCGTCGCAGCGGCGAAGTACGAGGCCGCCTCTCAGCTCGGGAATGCGCCCGCGCATGTGGTAGGCCTCGGGCATTTCCTGCCCCTCGGCGCGATGGGGGCCGCACTGCGCTTGCGCGATCGCGGATAGCTGCGAGACATCAGGCGGGTTAGGCACCCACTCGTGTCCCTTGTAGCGGCGGAAAAGCCCATCGACGATCTCGGCGCCCGAGCAGGCATAGCCGACGAACGTCACGGCCCGATGCGGATCCTCGACGGCGAGCTGCAAGGCGGCGCGCAACTGGTGCGAGTAGAGCGAGCGGTGGCAGGCCTGGTCGATCCAGCGCGCATTGTTCCGGATAAAGGCGCTGTCGCCGATCGCCCGCCATGGACCGACGCGGGCGGGATAGCCGGTGAGCGGCTCGCTCCCAGGCCCGAAACCGTAGTCGGCGCGGCGCTCGCGCGAGAAGCGCACGGGAACATCGGGATTGCCTTCGCCGGAAGCGAAGCTGTCGCCCATGGCGACGATCAGAAGATCCGTGACCGTGGCTGTCGTATTGGCGATTTCGCGGCCGCCGACCTCTACGCTCAGGCGCGCGCCGACGGGATAGGGGATCGTCAGCGCAACGACCTGATCGCAGCGTGCCGTCACCGATCCGCCGAGGCCCGAGCGCGCGAGCGGCGTCGTCAGCCACGTGCAGTCGACGCGATCGGCGTCAGGCACGTCGCGCAAAGCGACGAGAACGCGATGCGCGCGTGGATGCAGATAGTCCTGCGCTTCCTTGCAGCCATAGCGATTGCGATCGGCCGACCAGCAGATGTGATCCATCATGCCGGCAGCCCAGCCATCTCCCGGGTGGCGTCGCGCAAGAGCGCGCTCGGCTGAGAGCACGGGCGTCGCGCGCTCGCTGTCGCCAAGGTCGCGGTAGGTCGCGCGATGCACTTCGCTGTCGGATGGGCGCGTGAATAGACGGAACGGGTTTTCGACCTGCCACGTGATGCGCGGCTCGGCGGCCGCGTAATCCGACGCGAGCGCGAGCAAGCCCAGGGCCGCCGCGAGCGTGCACAGAAGCCGTGTCGCAGCGGTCTGGCCTTTCAGCGTGCTCGCGTGTCGACGTCGTGTCATGTCCCTCACTGGGTCAGAAGCGTCCGCTCGCATGGGCCCACGTCATGCGCAGAAGGCGGGTGATCGACAAGGGGTCGATAGGCGTTGCCCCCGCGCCTCGCTGCAACCATGCTTCTAAGGCGCGCAAGTTGGGCCTAACCATGGCCAGGGGCAGGAAGGGCAGGCGCTGTACCCGTGACAATTTCGCGAGCTGCGGCGAGATTTCCCTCATCGCGTCCTGCGAAAGCGCGACGAGAGTGCCAATTGCGGCCGACACGGCGGGGTTTTTGATGTCGCCGGCAGCTTCCGTAAGGTCGGCGTCCGAGAGAAGTGTTCGCGGGATCGGCAGGCGTGCAGCGCCTTCGGACGGGAGGCGCAGCAACGCACGGGACAGACCATAGGCGAGGCCCGCGGCGCGCGTGACGGGCCAGAGCTCGCCGCTTTCATCACCTGCCGAAATGCGCGCCGCAAGCCGGAAGAGACCGCCCTCGCCGGCTGACAGGTGATCGATCAGCGCCTGCTCGTTCGCAGGCCGCTCTCCGTGCAGCACGTCGGCGTACGAGTCGATCACGCTGTCGATGATCTCGGCCGGCAAGCCATGCCGTGCGATCGCGTCGCGCATGGCGACGGCTACGGGATTTCCCGCGGCGGCCTGATCGCCGTTTGCGGCAAGCGCATCCCGCCACCACTGCAGGCGGATCTCCCCTGCAAGCGGTTCGCGCACCTGCGTCGGAATATTGGCGAGCTCGGCGGCGAATGCGGTCAAGGCAATGAGGTCATAGCGCAGGGCTTCGGGTGCGAGCGTGGCGGCGAAGTAGCGGTCGGGCTCGCGCGCAATAGCCGCTTGCCTCAGCGCGTCCAGCGGCGCCGTCGTCATCGTCAGAGCAGATGCGCGGCGGCGACCATCAGGACGGTCACCGGTATGGCGAGCAGGAGATTGGCGCGCGCGTAGAGCGCGACCTTCGCGCGTGCGGCGGCCTTCTCTTCCGCAGTGCCCGGCCGCTCGCCGAGTACGACCTGCAGGTTCGGCCAGATGATCATGTGCACGAAAACCCACATGGCGACCGCGCCAGCCGCTGCGCCCCAGAACAACAGTACTTTGGCGAGCGGCATGTGGAATGGCGCGCCATACACCCATGATGAGAGCATGTAGCCCGTCGGCAGGAGCAGCAGCACGCCCGAGAGGAAGACGAGATGCGACGCGTGGCGGAAGAGTGTCGCGACCTTCGGCACAACGAGGCGGAACAGCGTCGCGCGGCCGGCATCGTCGGCGCCGACGACCGCCGGATGCTGGATGAAATTGACGAACCAGATCATGCCGACCCAGATGATCGCCGCGACGACATGGATGGCGCGAAGCAGGAACGAGCTGAAGCCCAGCCAGTCGGTGCCGTTCATCGCGATCGCCGCCAGGATCGCCACTGTGGTCAGTGCGATACCGGCGAGCAGGGCATTGCGGGCACTCGAAAGCATGGCGGGCATCGGCATCACCGGGCTGGCTCGTTGGACTGCAGCAGATAGAGCACGAACAGGCTTCGTGCGGAAGCGCCCGGCTGTCGGCGACTCTTGCGAGGTCGTCAGTCGACAGCGATCAGTGCCGCTCCAACGGGGCGACCTTCGCCGAGCAGCACATTGTACGTGCGGCAGGCGGCGCCCGTATCCATCGGCTCGATGCGGATGCCGGCTTCGCGCAGACTGGATCGCAGGGCTGCGGATGGGAGGCAGAAGTCGCGTCCTGTGCCGAGCAGCAGCAACTCGACGCCCGCTGGTTCAGCAAGCAGCAACGCGAAGTCGTCGATCGTGAGGCCAGCGGCGGTGGTCGCCGGCCAGCCGACAATGCCCTCGCCGAGGCAAAGGAGGGAGCCGCGATGGCTCATGCCGGCAAAGCGGAAGCCGCCATTGCCGTAGGCCTCAATCGGTGCTCGACCAGGATAGCGTGGCGGCGCGGGCTGCATGATATGCACTCCTTGCCGCGCGGCCAGCCGAATGATCAGCTGCGGGCGCTGGCTGCGGCTTTCTCGCCGGTCACCGTCTCGCGCTTCACGCCGAGATATTCGAGGACCGGCGCTGCAATGAAGATCGACGAGTACGTTCCAACGAGCACGCCGAGCAGCATGGCGAACGTGAAGTAGCGCATGACCGAACCGCCGAAGACGAACAGCGCGATCAGCACGACGATCGTCGTCACACCGGTCAGGATCGTGCGCGAAAGCGTCTCGTTGATGGACAAATTAAGCAGCTCGCCGAGATCCATGCGCTTGTATTTTCGCAGGTTCTCGCGAATTCGGTCGGAGACGACCACGGTGTCGTTGACCGAATACCCCAGAATGGTCAGCAGCGCAGCGACGATGCCCAGGTCGAACTCGAGTTGGAAGAAGGCGAACACACCGACCACAACCAGCACGTCATGGGCCAGCGAAAGTAGCGTGCCGACGGCGAACTGCCATTCGAATCGAAACCAGACGTAGGCCATGATGGCCAGGACTGCGGCGGCGACGGCGAGGATGCCTGTCCGGCGAAGTTCTGCTGAGACAGCCGGACCCACGACCTCGACGCGCCTTTGGATATATCCATCACCTAGGGCGTCGACTACCGTGCGCAATGCGGCTTGCTGCGCTTCCTCGCCGCCTGGCTGTGACTCGATGCGGATCAGGACGTCGTTTGAAGTTCCGAAAGCCTGAATCTGCACATCGCCGAGGCCCAATCCGCCGAGCTTGCCGCGCATGGCCTGGATATCTGCCGCCTCGCCGGACTTCGTCTGCACCTCGATCATGGAGCCGCCTTTGAAGTCGACGCCGTAATTGAGGCCCATCGTGAGGAACAGGCCGATCGAGATTACAATCGCGGCGATCGAGCCCCAGAAACAGACGTCGCGGAAACGCATGAAGTTGATGTGCGTCCCGTGCGGGAAGAAGTCGAAGCCCTTGAAGTTCGGAACGAAGCGCATGGTGGTGGGGCCTTTCAGATCCTCTCGTGCCGGCCTCAGATCGGAACAGCAATCCTGCCGGCCTTGGCGCGCTCACCGCGCAGCCAGAGGGCGATCAGCAGGCGCGTCACCGTGACGGCAGTAAAGATCGAGGTGAAGATGCCTATGGAGAGGGTGACGGCGAAGCCGCGGATCGGACCCGAGCCGAGCCAGAACATGATGATCGCCGCGGCAAGCGTCGTAAGCTGGCTGTCGAGAATGGTCGTGATGGCACGTGAGAAGCCGGCATCGATGGCACTCACGGCGGATTTACCAGCGCGCAGCTCTTCGCGTATTCGCTCGTAGATGATCACGTTCGAGTCCACGGCCATGCCGACCGTCAGAACGAGGCCGGCGATGCCGGGCAAGGTCAGTGTCGTTCCAGCAGCGGACATGAGCGCCACCACCATGGTGCCGTTCATGATGAGACCGATGACGGCGAACACGCCGAACGTGCCATAGGCGATGATCACCATGATCATACTGACGCCGGCACCGACGATTGAGGCCAGTTTGCCCGCTTCGATCGAGTCGGCGCCGAGGGACGGACCGACCGTGCGCTCTTCCGCGATCGTCAGCTTGACCGGCAATGCGCCCGAGCGGAGCTGAACCGCGAGCGTATTGGCAGTCTCGACCGTAAAGCTTCCGGAGATCTGGCCAGACCCGCCGAGAATGGGCTCGCGAATGACGGGCGCCGAGAGCACCTTGTCATCGAGGACGATCGCGAAGGGTCTGCCGACGTGCTCCTGCGTGAAGCGACCGAAACGCCGCGCGCCCGCCTGATCGAAGCGGAAGGAGATGATCGGTTCGTTCGTGCGTTGATCGAAGCCGGGCTGGGCATCGACGAGATTTTCACCCGGGACGACAGGCGTCTCGCGCAGGAGATAGGAGACGCCCTGCTCATCGCCACGATCGCTCGCCGCATAAATGCGGTACCCCGAGGGCACGCGCCCCTGCCGCGCCTCCTCGGCCGTCATGGTCGGGTGCACTTCGTGGAAGGAGAGCTTGGCCGTCTGGCCGAGCAGATCCTTCAGCACTTTGGTGTCGGTCAGTCCCGGATACTGGACGAGAATGCGGTCCGCGCCCTGGCGTACGACGGTCGATTCAGCCGTGCCGAGGGCGTTGATGCGCCGGTTGACGGTCTCGATCGCAGCGCCCGCAGCATGAATGACGCGCTGTTGAAGCCCCTGCGCCGAAGGCGCCAGCAGGATCGTTCCGTCGCCGCCTCTCGTTATCGTCAGATCCTCGCCGCTCGTGCCGAGCATGGCACTGCCGAGCGGTTGAATGAGCTTGCGCAGCTCGCGGATGGCCGCATCCGCTTCCTCCGGCTTGGCGAGGCGTACCTGCACCTGATTGCCGGCGATGCCGACGCCTGTCGGGAAGATCTTGGCATCACGAAGCGTACGGCGTGCATCATCGCGAAGCGTCTGCAGCCACTCGCGCCTCAGCTCCTCGGTGTCCATGGCGAGCAGTAGATGGGCGCCACCCTGGAGATCGAGGCCGAGCGGCATCTGCTTGGTCGGCAGGAAGCGCGGCCAAGATGCGAGCTGTTCCTTGGTGAACAGGTTCGGCATCGCGAACAAAATGCTCACCAGGCAGGCGAGCGCGATCGCGATGATTCTGAAGCGCGAAAAGTGGAGCATCTCGTTCCCGGACCTCTAAACTCAGAAACGGCGAGCCGTCGCGCGCGGCATCTCAGCCGGCCTTGGCGACCTCGCCTTTGACGCGCACCTCGGCGATGGTGCCGCGCATGAGGCGGACGCGCGTATTCTCCGCGATCTCGACCTCGACCTCGGCATCACCCTCTTTCACGCGTGTGATCTTGCCTATGATGCCGCCGCCCGTCACGACCACGTCTCCGCGCCGGATGTTGGCGACCATCTCCCGGTGCTGCTTCACGCGCTGCTGCTGTGGGCGCAGAAGAAGGAAGTAGAAGATCACGAACATAAGCAGGATCGGCAGCAACTGAATCATAAAATCGCCGCCGCCGGCTTGAGCGTAGACCAGTGAAGTGGACATGCGCGCTATTCCCAGGGGTCTTGGATGATGAACGGGGGCGTAGACCGGCTTCCGTCGGTCGCGCCCGCCGCATCGACCGTCTGCCGTGATTTCGCGCGGACTATAGTGTCCTCGCCTCCGTTTGCAACCAAATCCGCCGCTAAAATGACGCAGGATCAGTGCGGTTCACGGCAGGAGGCGCGCTTCGCGATAGCGTTGGAGATGCGCCAGGATACGCGCTTCCGTGTCGATGGTGTCATGGAAGCCGGCTTGTCTGATCTTGGTCATGCTCGAGACCACATCATGCTCGAGACCCCATAGAAAATCGCCGAAGTTCCAGGTGACCACCGCCTCCATGGGCTGTGCGACGAGGCCGTGGCGCTTGACGATGGCATCCCATAGCGGACCCTTGTCCGCCATCCACCGGCCGAGGCTCAGAGGGCGCGGAATGCCGCAGTCGATGCCATAGAGCCGCGCGATCTTCGGCCACAGGCGCGACCAGCGGAAAAGTGAACTGTCCGTAAGGTTGAAAGCTTCGTTGCGGGCGGCAGGCGTGGTCGCCATCCATTTCATGCCGCGCGCGAGTTGGGTCGCGTCCGTCGCCTCCATCAGCGCGTCGTAGCAGGCGGGCTTGCCGGGAAAATCCAACGGTAGGCCGAGTTCGGAACAGATGCTGGCCCAGGCGCCGATCAGAGGGACGAGATTGCGGGGCCGCTCCGGCGCGAAGTCATAGAGAAAACCGGGGCGTGAGGCGGACCACGTCCAACGCTGGCCCTTGGCGCGTTCGCTCAGCAGGTCCTGCTGATCGTAGTAGAAGTTCGGCGGCATGTGCCGCGGATCGTCCTCGTGAGCCGGCAAGCGCATGGCGCCGATGTGCATGCCATACCATTTCGTTCCTTCGACCAGATGCACGTGCCGGAGACCCGGGCAGGCGGCCTCGGCGCCGTCGATCAGATGCGCGAGCATGGCGCGGTTTCCCGCGACATCCTCGACACCGACGCTCGCATCGGAGAACTGCGCGCGTGCCGTGTAGAAGAGATGCGTTGCCTGAGGACAGCGGGCGAGTGCGAGGCGCGTGCTCGCGGCATCGGTGAGATCGCACTGGACGTACGTGAGCCGTTCGCGTTTCAGCGCTGGAGGGCGGCGGCAGAGGCCGACGATCTCCCAGGCTGGGTCACCCAGAAGAACCTCGACGAGTTGCTTGGCGGCAGCACCGGTCGCACCGGCAATGACGGCGACATACTGTGCCATGAGCGCCCCTTATGCCGCTCCGAACACACGCTTGAAGATCGTGTCGACGTGCTTCAGGTGATAGCCGTCATCGAACATGGCCTCGATATCGGCTGCGGAGAGGCGTGCGCTGACGTCCTTGTCGGCCTTGAGACTCGCAAGGAAGTCGGCCCCGGTCTCCCAGGTCTTCATGGCATTGCGCTGGACGAGCGCGTAGCTGTCCTCGCGCGAGGCGCCGGCTTGCGTCAGTGCCAGCAGCACGCGCTGCGAATTGTGCAAGCCGCCGAGCTTGTCGAGGTTCTTCCGCATGTTCTCGGGGTAGACGACAAGCTTCTCGATCACGCCAGCGAGACGGTTCAGCGCAAAGTCGAGGGTGATGGTCGCATCCGGGCCGATGAAACGCTCGACGGAGGAATGCGAGATATCGCGCTCATGCCAGAGTGCGACGTTTTCCAGCGCCGGAGTCGCGAACGAGCGCACCATGCGCGCGAGGCCGGTCAGGTTCTCGGTCAGCACGGGATTGCGCTTGTGCGGCATGGCCGA
>JAEYYJ010000196.1 GCA_023430845.1 Pseudomonadota bacterium | reverse complement strand
TTCGTCCAGCCGATCTTCACGAGATACTCGCCGGCGGCGACGAAGTCCGTGAAGGTATTCATCTTGGTCTGGGCTTTGCCGCCCGTGTACCAGCGATAGCCTTTGTCCTTGCCGCCGCGCACGTGCGCGATAGCAAAGATGAAGCCACGATCGACGAGCGAGAGGCGCGTCGTCGAGAAGCTTGCCGGAATGGCAATGCCGTACGAGCCATAACCGTAGAGGAAGAGCGGTGCGGAGCCGTCGAGGGGCGTGCTCTTGTGGTAGAGCACCGAGATCGGAACCATCTCACCATCGGCTGTCGGCGCCTCGATGCGGCGCGTGACATAGTCGCTGGCATTGTGTCCGCTCGGCACTTCCTGCGTCTTTCGCAGAACGCGCGTGCGCGTCTCCATGTCGTAGTCGAAGACCTGCGCCGGCGTCGTCATCGACGAGTAGGAGAAGCGCAGCCCCGTCGTGTCGTACTCGTAGCCCGAAGACATGCCGAGGCTGTAGGCCTCTTCGTCGAAGGCAATGGCGTGCTCGGCGCCGTCGGAGAAGCGTCGGACGATGATGCGCGGCAGGCCGCCCTCGCGCTCGAGGCGCACGAGATGATCCTTGAAGGTGGTGTGGTCGAGGATCAGACGGCCCGGCTTGTGCGGGAGAATCTCGCGCCAGTACGCTTCCTGCGGAGTCGCGACCGGTGCCGACACGATGCGGAAATCCTCGGCACCGGCGGAGTTCGTGACGATGATCAGTTCGTCGCCGTGATGGTCGATCGAATACTCGTGCCCGAAGCGGCGCGGGCTCACGAGCTGCATGGGGCCGGCGGGATTGCTTGAATCGATGAGACGGACTTCGCTCGTCTGGTGATCGTGCGCGTCGATGAGGATATAGCGCCCGGACTGTGTCTCGCCGACGCCGACATAGAAACCCTTATCGGTCTCCTCGTAGACGAGCACGTCGTCCTCGACCGGCGTGCCGAGTATATGGCGGTAGACGTAGCGTGGCCGGTGGTTCTCATCGAGGCGGACGTAGAAAACCGTGCAGCTGTCCTCGGCCCACACGCAGCCGCCGCCCGTATCCGGGAGGACGTCCGCGAGTTCTTGGCCCGTTGCGAGGTCGCGGAACCTGATGACGTAGTACTCCGAGCCCTTGTCGTCGACGGCATAGGCGAGGAGGTTGTGATCGGGGCTATGCGTGCAGCCGCCGAGCTGCCAGTAAGGCTTGCCTTGGGCTTCGAGGTTGCCGTCGAGCAGGACGACCTCGCTTTCGTCCGTGCCGCCGCGTGGGCGCCGGGTGAAGCGCGGATACTGCGCGCCGGTCAGATAGCGCGTGCCGTATTCCCACGGGCCGTCCGGCGCCGGGACCGAGCTATCGTCCTCCTTGATGCGCCCCTTCATCTCCGCGAACAGCTTTTCGCGCAGCGCCTTCGTATCGGCGAGCGTGTGCTCCGTGTAGGCATTTTCGGCTTCGAGGTAGGCGCGGATCTCGGTGTCGAGCACGCTCGGGTCGCGCATCACCTCCTGCCAGTTCTCCGCACGCAGCCACGCGAAATCATCGACGATCTCGACACCATGGTGGACCGCCTTCACGGGTTTCTGGCGCGCGGAGGGCGGAGCCATTGCAAACGTCTGAGCAATGGCGGGATCGGCTGGCATGTGGAGTTACTCCTGGCGCAAGGCGCCTTACGAAGGGGAAAGCCGCAGCGCCGGTGATAAAACGGCGCGGCGGCAGGTTCGTGCAGTCGAGGCGCGAGAGGACGCGCGTATCTCTACTTCGGCTCGTGCTTCAAGGCGGCGCCGTTGATGCAGTAGCGCAGGCCCGTCGGCTGGGGCCCGTCCTCGAAGACGTGACCCAGATGCGCATCGCAGCGCGAGCAGCGCACCTCGACGCGGCGCATGAACAGCGAGCGATCCTCATGCTCGGAGACGGCCTCGTTGCCGATGGGCTTGTAGAAGCTTGGCCAGCCGGAGCCTGAATCATACTTCGTCTCCGAGGCGAACAGCGGCTCGCCGCAAGCCACGCACTTGTAGATCCCGGCTGCCTTGAGCGCATTGTAGGGATGGGTGAAAGCGCGCTCCGTCCCATGCTGGCGCGTGACGTAGTACTCCTCCGGCGAGAGCTCGGCACGCCACTCTGCGTCCGTCTTCTCCACCTTGTCCGCGCGCGCCTTCGTATCGGTCATGACCCGCTCCTTTGCTGACAGTGGTTCACTGATGATGGCTGCGGAGAATGGCTCGCCGCGACGGCGCGCCCGTCCGCAATCGTGCTCATGATTGAGATGATAATAGTCTGGACCAATTCAAGGGTCGGCGCCAGCCCTGGACCTCAAACTCACGTGTGGCGCTCGCATCCGCGCGGGCCTGGTGCACCGCGCACTGAGTAGGCCAAGCAAGAGCGCGGCCCAAAAGCTTGGAAGTTGGTGAAAAACGCAGCATAGATAGATCAGGATATTGGCGAAAATCCTGCTTTTACTATATTGTGCGCTGCAATTGCCATTCTGGGAGAAGTGGAGTATTGGCGATCTCTGATCATGGACTTTGATCAGCAGGGCTATTTTAAACGCGACGTCATGGGATGCCGGTCGAGCGCGACCACCCGCAAGACTTCGCGGCACAAATGGGAGACGATACCCCGATGGACAACAACGGCGGAAATCAACTGGTGGACCTTACCGCCCAGATCGTCTCTGCTTACGTGGCGAACAACACTGTTGTTGCTTCGGATCTTCCGGCGCTGATCCGTGACGTGCATGATGCGCTCAATCGCGCATCGACCAACGAGCCGGTAATCGACAGCGAGGAGCTCAAGCCCGCCATTCCGGTCAAGCGCTCCGTGACGCCCGACTACATCATCTGTCTCGAGGACGGAAAGCGCTTCAAATCGCTCAAGCGCCACTTGCGGACTCACTACAAGCTTTCGCCCGAGGAATACCGTGCGAAGTGGAAGCTGCCGAACGACTATCCCATGGTCGCCCCGAATTATGCCGCGGCGCGTTCGCAGCTCGCCAAGAAGATGGGTCTCGGTACCCGTAGGGACTGACGCTTCAAGTATAGAGGTCATATGCGCCAGGGGGACTGCGCAT
>JAEYYJ010000183.1 GCA_023430845.1 Pseudomonadota bacterium | reverse complement strand
TGTATTGGCGCAGATTGCCGATCAGCGTGACGTGGGCCATGGATGTGCTCCTTTCCTAATTCATCGGGCCCGCACGACGTGCAGGCCCGATGTCGTTCTCAACGTACCGGAAGGCGCGCGTGCATCAAGCCTTGCCGGCAGCCTTCATGGCCTTCAGCACCTTCGGCGGCGACATCGGCAGCTCGAAGAAGCGAACGCCCGACGAACGGCGAACCGAAGCACCGATGGCCGCCATCGGCGGTACGATCGGCGTCTCGCCGATGCCGCGCACGCCATAGGGGTGACGCGGGTTCGGCACCTCGACGATGATCGTGTCGATCATCGGCAGGTCGGATGCGACGGGCACGCGGTAGTCGAGGAAGCCAGCGTTCTGCAGCTTACCATCCTCGCCATAGATGTACTCTTCGTTTAGTGCCCAGCCGATGCCCTGCACGGCACCGCCTTGGTACTGACCCTCGACGTACGCGGGATGGATCGCCTTGCCGGCATCCTGGATGGCCGTGTAGCGCGTGACCGTGACCTTGCCCGTGCCGGGATCGACCTCAGTGTCGGCGATATGCACGCCGAAGCTCGGGGCCGCACCCTGCGCGCTGATCGCCGCATAGCCGACGATTGCGCCGCCGGTCTTGCCCGCCACCTTCGCGATGTCGCTCAGTGACATCGGCTGATGCTTGCCGGCGTTTTCGCCTGCGGGGCGGAACATGCCGTCCTCGAAGGCGACCGCTTCCTCGGGAATGTCCCAAAGCTTGGCGGCACGTCCGCTCGCCTGCTTCACGATCGATCGCGCGGCCTCGACGGTTGCCATGCCGCTTGAGAATGTCGAGCGGCTGCCGCCGGTGAGGAAGTTGTACCCGAGCGAGCTGGTGTCCGCGATGATCGGGCGGATCTTGTGAACGTCGACCTTCAGCTCTTCCGCCGCCATCATGCAGAGCGAGGCGCGCAGGCCGCCGATATCCGGCGTGCCGGCCATGAGCGTGAGCGTGCCATCCTCGTTGAGCTGCAGCGAGACGGTCGTTTCGCCGCCGATGTTGAACCAGAAGCCTGCTGCGAGTCCGCGACCCTGGTTCGGGCCGAGCGGCGCCTTCCAGTGATCGCTTTCCTTGGCGGCTTCCAGACACTCAATGAGGCCGACGGGGCCGAACTTCGGACCATAGGCCGCGCGCGTGCCTTCCTTCGCCGCATTCTTCAGGCGAAGCTCGATCGGGCACATGCCGAGCTTCTCGGCCATCTCGTCAACGAGGCTCTCGACGCCATATGTGGAGATCGGGCCGCCAGGTGCGCGATAGGCTGCGACCTTGGGCCTGTTCGACACGACGTCGTAGCCGACGACCTTGACGTTCTCCAGGTCGTAGTTGGCAAAGGCGCACATGCACGCGGGCTGGACGGGGCTGCCCTGGAATGCGCCCGCCTGCAGCGTGATCTCGGCCTCGGCAGCCGTGATGGTGCCGTCCTTCTTCACGCCCATCTTCACCTTGACGGTGCCGCCGGAAGTCGGTCCGCTTGCCTTGAAGACTTCCTCGCGGCTCATGACCATTTTCACCGGACGGCGCGACTTCTTCGAGAGAGCCAGCGCCAGCGGTTCGAGGTAGACGACGGTCTTGCCGCCGAAGCCGCCGCCGATCTCCGAGGACGTCACGCGAATTTTGCCGATGTCCCAGTCGAGCAGCTTGGCGCAATAGGCGCGCACGACCCAGTGACCTTGGGTCGTCACCCAGAGCTCGGCCGAGCCGTCTTCCGAAGCGGACGCGAGGCAAGCGTGCGGCTCGATATAGCCCTGGTGCACGGCCTTGGTCTTGAATTCGCGCTCGAATACGTGGTCCGCGGCAGCGAAGCCTTTGCCGATATCGCCGAGGTTGAACTCGACCCGCTTGGAGATGTTCGAGGCTTTCGTCGGCGCCGGCGTAACGCCGGTCGTGATCATGTCCTCATGCAGGATCGGTGCGCCGGGCTGGATAGCCTCGATCTCGTCGATGACGTGGGGCAGCACTTCGTACTCGACCTTGATGGCATCGAGCGCGGCAAGCGCGGCCTTTTCATTCAGCGCAGCGACGGCGGCCACCGCGTGCCCCTCATAGAGCACCTTCTCGCGCGCCATGACGTTGCTCGTCATGTCGCGATAGTTGACGACACCCTCGCCCGCCGGAATGAACTCGGACGGCTGGGCAGGGAAGTCCTTGGAGGTGACGACGGCCTTCACGCCGGGCAGCGCCAGGGCCTTTGAAACGTCGATCGACTTGATGCGCGCATGCGCGTGGGGCGAGCGCAGGACCTTGCCGACGAGCTGGCCGGCCATCTTGAGGTCGGCACCGTACTTCGCGCGGCCGGTAACCTTGTCGACGCCATCCGGGCGGACCGGTCGGGTGCCAACAACATCGAACTGGGGCTTCTTGACACGCTCTTGCATGATCAGGCTCCTCTCATCTCGGCGGCGGCGTCCATGACGGCGCGTACGATCTTGTCATAACCCGTGCACCGGCAGAGATTGCCGGCGAGCCAGTAGCGGACTTGGGTTTCGGTGGGGTCGGGGTTCTTGGCGAGGAGCGCCTTGGCGGCAACGAGCACGCCCGGCGTACAGATGCCGCATTGCAAGGCCGCGTGCTCCAGGAATTTCCTCTGCAGCGGATGCAGCTCTTCGCCCTGGGCCATACCCTCGATGGTCTCGACATTCTTGCCCTCGGCTTCGACGCCGAGCACGAGGCACGAGCAAACCAGGCGCCCATCAAGGAGCACACTGCAGGCGCCGCAGTCGCCCGAGGAGCAACCTTCTTTGGCACCGATGAGATCGAGTTCATCGCGCAGGCAGTCGAGCAAGGACTGCTCGCTCTCGCAGAGATACTCGACCGGGTCACCGTTGACGGTGGTCGTTACGTGATGTTTGGCCATTTCAAACCTTTCTTGCGCGCTCGAGCGCGATCTTCGCGGTCCTCACGGCGAGAGTACCGGCGACATCGATGCGGAACTCAACAGTGCCACGCTTATCGTCGATCGGTTTGCAAGCCGCGCGAGCGGCTGCTTCCAGCTTGGCGAGCGCGGCATCATCGACCTTCGTGCCGATGAGGGCCTTGCCCGCGTCCTCGACCAGCAGCGGGCGCGCCGCTACGGCACCGAGCGACACGCGGGCTGCCGTGCAGGTTCCGCTATCATCGAGCGCCAGAGCAACGCCGCAGCCGACGACCGCAATGTCCATCTCCGTACGCGGGATGAAGCGCAGGTAAGCATCGCCACCGTGCTTCGGTCGGTTCGGAATCTTGAATGAGATGATGAACTCGCCTGCGGTCAGCGCCAGCTTGCGCGGGGCGAGCATGATGTCCTCGACCGGCAGCGTGCGCGTTCCCTTGGGTCCGGCGATGGTGGCGACGGCGCCCGCCGCGATCATGCCCGGCACGCTGTCGGCTGCCGGTGAGCCGTTGCACAGGTTGCCGCCGAGCGAGGCCCGGCCCTGAACCTGCGTCGAGCCGATCAGATTGGCGCCCTCGACCAGTCCAGGCCAATCCTTGGAGAGTGTCGGATGCTCCTTGAGCTCGGCACCGGTGACGGCTGAGCCGATCGTGTAGCCGCTGGCATCCTTGGTGATCTTGCGGGTCGCATCGATGCCCTTGATGTCCACGACTACGTCGGGGCTCAGGACGCGAGCCTTCATTTGTACCAGCAGATCGGTGCCCCCGGCGAGGACCCGTGCCCCCTGGCCGGCAAGGAGGGCTGTAGCCGCCTCGACCGTCGTCGGTTTCTCATATCTCATGCCGTATTTGCCTCGTGCGTTCGCTCGCCTGAAACTGATCCTGAGTTGAATTTTGCCGCCGCGCGAATTCGTGCCGGCCGCAAAGAACTCTTTGCCCGGCAGCCGACGCAGCGTGTGCGCAGGTACCCTACCATTCCAACCCAGCGGGCCCCAGCTTGGCAAGGGCCGATGTAACAACGGAGGCATGCCCGCCG
>JAEYYJ010000175.1 GCA_023430845.1 Pseudomonadota bacterium | reverse complement strand
AGCTTGCCGACCTCGATATCCTCGAGGTGAACGCCGTCGGACGGCCGGGGGAGAGTGTCCTGCATGGTGAAGGCTCACGATCGCTTTGATTTCATTGCGTCGCAATACAGCACGCCCCCGCCCGCCTGAGCAAGCCGGGCAGGCCGTGATGCTGATCTTCCGCAGTGTTCAGGATCGCTCAGGCCGCGACGATATGCGCCCCGCGCGCGAGCTCGCATTCCGTCCACAGCGTCCCCAGCGCCGCGACGAGCGCGTCGATATCGGCATCGCTGTGGATCGGTGTCGGCGTGATTCTGAGGCGCTCGGTACCGCGCGGTACGGTCGGATAGTTGATCGGCTGCACGTAAATGGCAAAGCGGTCGAGCAACGTGTCGCAGACGGCCTTGCAGTGAACGGGATCGCCGACCAGCACGGGGACGATATGGCTCGGGTTGTCCATGACCGGCAGCCCGGCGGCTTTCAGGCGGCGCGCCACGGCGCGCGCGCGCTCCTGGTGACGCGTGCGTTCGACGTTCGATGTCTTGAGATGACGGATGCTCGCGCAGGCACCGGCCGCGATGGCGGGCGCGACGGAGGTCGTAAAAATGAAGCCCGGCGCATAGGAGCGGATCGCATCGCAGATGTCGGCCGAGGCGGCGATGTAGCCGCCCATGACGCCGAAGCCCTTCGCGAGCGTGCCATTGATGATATCGACGCGATGCATGACGCCATCGCGCTCGGCAATGCCACCACCGCGCGGGCCGTACATGCCGACGGCGTGCACCTCATCGAGGTAAGTGAGCGCGTTGTACTTCTCGGCGAGATCGCAGATGGCACCGATCGGTGCGATCACGCCATCCATGGAGTAGACGGACTCGAAGGCGATGATCTTCGGTGTCTCACGCGGCAGGGCCGCGAGTTTCGCTTCCAGATCCGCAAGGTCGTTGTTCTTCCAGATCTGCTTGGGCCCACCGCCATTGCGGATGCCTGCGATCATGGAGGCGTGGTTCTTCTCGTCCGAAAGGATCACGCAGCCCGGCAGCAGCTTCTGCAGCGTCGAGAGCGTGGCCTCATTCGCGACGAAAGCCGAGGTGAAGAGCAGCGCGGCCGACTTGCCGTGGAGGTCCGCGATCTCGGCTTCGAGCTCGACGTGATAGTGCGTAGTGCCGGAAATGTTGCGTGTACCGCCCGAGCCGGCCCCGGCCGTATCGAGCGCCTCGTGCATAGCGGCAAGCACGGCCGGATGCTGGCCCATGCCGAGATAGTCGTTGGAGCACCAGACCTTGATGTCGCGGGTTCCCTCGGCGCCGAAGCGCTCGGCCGCCGGAAATGCACCTCGGCGGCGCCGGATGTCGGCGAAAACACGGTAGCGGCCTTCGTCGCGAAGCTGGGCCAAAGCCTTCGCGAAATGTGCGCTGTAGTCCATGAGGATCCCGCTTCCCTTCGTCACGTCAGCCGACGGCCCGGCAGGCACCATCAGCTCAGGACTCCATCCTGGAGCCGTTATAAACTGCTGCAGGGGCCAGACAAACGAAAAGGCCGGCGCGGACTGTCGCACCGCGCACGGGCGAGCCGCCTTGATGCGGCGCAAAGGCGGCCGCGGCTTCGCAGCACGCGTGCAGGACCTTGAATCCGCGCTAGACTGCCGCCCATGGCACATCCAACGACGCACGATTGCGAAGTTCTGGTCGTCGGGACGGGACCGGCGGGGCTCGTCGCGGCGCTCGCGATGGCGCGGGCTGGGTTCAGCACGATCGCCGTCGGTCCCGCCATGAATCCGGCACGCGACACACGCACGACCGCGCTGTTCACAGGCAGCGTCACCCTCCTACGCAATCTCGGCCTCAGTGCGCGGCTCGCGCCTGCCATCGTGCCGATGACCGGTCTGCGCCTCATCGACGATATCGGGGGGCTCTGGCGGGCGCCCGAGATTCTCTTTCGCGCAGAGGAACTAGGCCTCGAAGAATTCGGCATCAACATCGACAATGCCGCGCTCAATACCGCGCTGCTGACTGCCGTCCGCGAGCAGGCCGGTCTCCGCCTGATCGATGATACCGTGACGTCAGATTTTCTATCTGAAGAGAGCGGTGTCACCGTCAAGCTCGGCAGTGGCGGCACGATCTCAGCCCGCCTGATCGTCGGCGCCGACGGTCGCGGATCACTCTGCCGGCGCGAAGCAGGTATCGAGGCCAAGTCGCATCCTTATCCGCAGAGTGCCGTCGCGACGCGTTTCCGTCACACGCGGCCGCACGATGGCGTATCGAGCGAGTTCCACCGCCCGGCCGGACCGCTGACGACCGTGCCGCTCCTGGGCCTCGAGTCGAGCCTCGTGTGGGTCGAGACGCCGGAGGAAGCGCGCCGCCTCATGGATCTCGACGAAGCGGTCTTCATCCGCACGCTCGACGACCGCCTGCAGGGTCTTCTCGGCGCCGTCACCGCGATCGGACCGCGCGCGAGCTTTCCGCTGACCCGCATGAGCGCCGATCGTCTCGGCGCACGCCGAATTGCGCTCATCGGCGAGGCCGCGCACGTCATCCCGCCGATCGGCGCCCAGGGGCTCAATCTCGGCCTGCGGGACATCGCCACGCTCGTTGATCTGGTCACACGCGCGCGCAGTCTGGGCGCAGACATTGGCGGCGAGCCCGTGCTCAGCGCCTATGACACGGAGCGCCGCAGCGATATCGCGACCCGCTCGACCATGGTCGATACGCTCAACCGATCGCTGATCTCCGACTTCCTGCCCCTGCATCTCGTCCGCGGCGCCGGGCTTCATGCGCTGAATACGCTGCCCTGGCTCCGCCGGCTCGTCATGCGCGAAGGCCTTCATCCTTCAGGGCGCCTTCCGGCACTCATGCGCGCCTGATCGCTGCGCCACGCACATGACGACCACGCAGGAGCGCGACTTGACGCGCACGCCGTCTGCAGCGCGAAATGCGCGCACGCGAAGTGGAGGAAACACCGAATGGCTCTGAAACGCATGGTGCTCGAAATCGGCATGGGCACCGACATCCGCGGCGCCGACAGCACGAAGGCGGCCGAACGCGCCGTGCGCGATGCACTCTGGCGCAACACGCTCAGCATCGCGACGCTCATGGGCAAGGAGCGCTCGGACATGCATCTCGAGATCAACATCGGCGTGCCGCGGCCCGAGACGGTGAACAAGGAAGCCGTGCTCGCCGTCGCGCCCTATGGCAACGGCACCGTCAAGGTCGTCGAGGGCGGCCTCGAGATCCCGAATGACGATGGCACCGACAGCACGATCATCGCGCACGCGCTGGTCGTCGTATCGCTCGACGTTTGAGAGGGGGCTCAATCATGAAACCGAAGCGCATTATTCTCGAGCTCGGTGCCGGAGCCTCGCTCCATGGCGGCGACTACACCAAGGCAGCCCTGCGCGCCGTTGACGACGCGATCCATCACAGTTCGCTGTCGTTCGTGCGCAATCTCGGCCTCGACGCGAAGAAGATGGAAGTCACGGTCACCATCGGCGTGCAGAAGCCGGAACTCGTCGACAAGAAAAAAGTGGCGGCCAAGCTTCCGCATGGCCAGATCACGGTCAATGTCGTGAAGGGTGGCCTCGATGTCCCCGATGTCGAGAACAACGACATAACGGTGCTCGCGAGCGCGGCGGTGGCCGTGCGCATGGAGCTGCCGAAGCGGTGATGAGGAAGGCGGGGCCGTTCTCAGCCGCCGCTCGACCAGATAATGCGGGCGATCCAGTCGACGTGCGAGCGATCGAGTTCGACGGGATCCCCGTCGCCGCCGAGAGAGACGAGTTCGACGCGGCGCGTGGTCTTGCCGACCAGCAAACGCGGGACGGCAAGTGCGCCCTGGGGCTTGATGAGAATGCGGTCGCCCGCGTTGGCGATCGCGTTCGATGCGGCGACGAGCGTCAGCCCACAGCGATAAACGGGCTCGAGGCTTCTGTCCGCAACCTCGACGGCGAATGGCCCGCCACCGCCGACCACGAGCTTGGCATGAGCATCGAAACCCTCATCCGGCGGCACACCATAAGGATGCCAGCTTCCGACGGTCGCGTTGGTGATCTGTCCGATCAGAGGCACGCTGGCCGGCATCGGTGCCTGACGCCCACGTTCCGCCTCGGCGGCGAGCGCAGTAAACTCGTCGAGCGTGAACCCGGTGGCAGTAAGGATTTTGGAAATGCTTTCGGTGCTCGGCCAGCGCGGCCGGCCCTCAGGCGTAAAGCGCTTCGAGGGGTTGAAGGCCGTTGGATCGAGGCCGGCAAGACGCGCGAGCCCGGAAGGCGACAGCTCTTTATGGCGCGCAAGCGCGTCGATCGCGTTCCAGATCCATGCGTGGGTCAGGATCGATTGCGTCGGGCTCATCCAAGCACGCCTAGAAGACTTTCTCTGGTCGAGTTCCACTCCCGCGCAGACCTTGGACGACGAGCTGACGCCGATGATCCGCACTGAGATTGAAAAGAGCAAAACCCATGCCGCTGAACGTGCACCACTTAGTCCATGCGGGTGTTAAGAGGGGGAGAAGTTTGAGGCCATGGTTGACGCGTGGATAATGACGTACAAAATCTGTACTGGGAATGAATGGCGCCAACTACAGGAAAGTGGACAATTTTTCGGCTCCGCAGATGACTTGCGGGACGGTTATGTTCATCTCAGCGCCCCCAGTCAAGTGGCGCGCACGGCGTCCAAGTTCTTTGCTGGCCGAACCGACCTCATGCTACTCGCCATTAACCCTGAGCGTCTCGGAAGCGCGCTTCGCTGGGAGGCATCGGAGAGCGGCACTCTGTATCCGCACCTCTATGCGCCGCTGCCCCTCGATGCCGTCGTGACCGCGACGCCGCTGATTCTCGGTCCAGACGGTCGTCATATCCTGTCCGCGGAGTTCGGCTGATGCTCAATGCCCT
>JAEYYJ010000122.1 GCA_023430845.1 Pseudomonadota bacterium | reverse complement strand
AGCCCTGGCGCCTTGGTTTTCACCCGTTCTGCTTAGACCAGCGCGCGCCGGGCCATCGCTGCTCCCGGGATGGCATGGACACGACAGAACGCACAGGTAAACGGCGGCTCGCGCGGGAGGATCTGATCCTGCTGCTGATGGCGGCGATCGCCTCCGTCACCGTGCTCGCCATTGCGGCGTTCGACACCAGCATTCAGGTCGTCGGCAGCCTCAGGCTCGGCTCGCTGCTCACCGGCACTGTGCTCATGGGCGCCGCTGCCGCCATGGTCACACTGATCTGGCGCTCCTGGCTTCAGCAGCGCTGGCGGCTCTGGCAGCGCCGCGACGAGGTCGTCGAATTGCGCCGCAGCCTCGCCGCCGCCGAAGCGATCATCAAGGCCGAGCCGCAAGTGCTCATCTTCTGGCAGCAGGGCGAAAACATGCGCGTCGCCGCGCACACGCTCACGACGGTGCCGGGCCTGCCGGAAGATCCCCAGCTTCTCATGCGCCTTGGCGCGTGGCTCGAACCCGAGGCGGCCCGCGATCTCAAGACCAAGCTCGACACGCTCTTCACGCAGGGCCAGCCTTTCAATCTGCTCCTGCGCACAGGCGCCGGCGGCGACGTCGAAGCTGATGGACGCGTTTCCGGCGGCCGCGCCATCCTGCGCTTCCGGGATATTGCCGGCTATCGCAAGCAGGTCGCGGAGATCATCTCGCAGCACCGCCAACTCGCGCGCGACATCGGCCTCGGTCGCGCGCTTTACAATGCGCTGCCCCATCCAGTGTGGATCCGGGGTGGCAGCGGCCAGATCGAATGGGTCAACAAGGCCTACGTGCGCGCAGTCGGCGCGAAGAGTGAGCACGATGTCACCGATCGCCAGCTCGAGCTGCTCGAGACCCGTCAGCGCGAGGAACTCGCGAACGTGCTCGTGCGCCAGGAGAGCTTCCGCAAGCGCATGCCACTGATCATCGGTGGCGAGCGCCGTCATCACGACATCGTGGTGCTCCCGTTCGGCGAGGCGAGCGTCGCTTGCGCCATCGACGTCACGGCCATCCAGAGCGCGGAAAGCGAACTCGACCGCCTCGTCGCCACCTTCTATCGCACACTCGACCGCGTCTCGACTGCCGTCGCCATCTTCTCGCGCGACCAGCGGCTCAGCTTCTTCAACGAGGCCTTCGCCAAGCTCTGGCAGCTCGATGCAGACTGGCTGAGCCAAGGCCCGATGCATGGCGAGCTTCTCGATCGCCTGCGCGAGAGAAGCCGCATCCCCGAGGTCGTGAACTATCGCGAATGGAAAACCAAGGTTCTCGCCGGCTACAAGACTGGTTCGGAGCCCGAGGAGTGGTGGCATCTTCCCGATGGCCGCGCGCTGCATGTGATGGCCGAGGAACGTCCCGATGGCGGTATCACGTACCTCTATGAGAACGAAACCGAACGCATATCGCTCGCGAGCCGCTACGATGAGATGGTCCGCGTTCAGCGCGAGACGCTCGACCATCTCGATGAAGGCGTTGCCGTGTTCGGCACGGACGGCCGTCTGAAGCTCTTCAATCACGCCTTCGAACGCATCTGGAAGCTCGGTCGACGCACGCTCCAGGACGAGCCGCACATCGACGAGATCATTCGTCAGTGCAAGATCCTCCATGACGACCCCGCCGAATGGGACCACATCGCTCAAGCGGCGACGGCGTTCTCGGACCAGCGCCAGCATGCAAAGGGCCAGATGACCCGGGCTGATCTGAGCGTGATCGACTATGCCGCGCTGCCTCTGCCCGATGGCGGCACGCTCGTCAGCTTTGCCGACGTCACGGTCACAAAGCGTTACGCCCGCGCGCTCGAGGAACGCAACGAGGCGCTTGTGGCCGCCGACCGGCTCAAAAGCCAGTTCATCAGTCACGTCTCCTATGAGCTGCGCACGCCGCTCACGAGCATCATCGGCTTCACCGAGCTGCTTTCCAGCCCGCGTATCGGCGAATTGAACGACAAGCAGCAAGAGTATCTCTCGGCTGTCTCGCGCTCGTCGGAAACACTGCTTTCGACGATCAATGACATTCTGGATCTCGCCAATATCGACGCGGGGGCTCTCGAGCTGCGCCTGGCGCCGGCCAGGATCACGCCCATCATCGAGGCCGCGGCCCTCGGGGTGAAAGACCGCATGAGCCGCATTCATCTTGCGCTCGAAGTCGAGGTCGCAGAGGATGTCGACGAACTGATCGTCGACGAGGCTCGCGTGCGCCAGATCCTGTACAATCTCCTCTCGAATGCGATCGGCTTCTCGGAGCCGGGCGGCTTGATCCGCCTGACGTGCGCGCGCGAGGGCCAGATGGTTTCCTTCACCGTCACCGACCGCGGCGCCGGCATCCCGCACGATCAGCAGCGCGACGTCCTCGGCCGCTTCATATCGCGGAGCCGCGGCTCCAAGCATCGCGGCGCTGGTCTCGGCCTCCCAATCGTCAAAAGCCTCGTCGAGCTGCACGGCGGCACCATGAGCCTCGTCAGTGAGCCGGGCGAGGGCACCTCCGTCACCGTGCGCTTTCCCGAGCACGGCCCGAGGCCGGGGATGGAGACGGCGAAGTCCATCACCGTCGCATGAGCGCGCCCTGGATTGTCGATGCTGCCGGCGAGGTGCGCCTCGCACGCCTCGCCGAGCTTGTTGCCCTCAAGGTGCGCACCGGCGACCTGATCACGCT
Source organism: Pseudomonadota bacterium (assembly GCA_023430845.1). GTDB lineage: Bacteria > Pseudomonadota > Alphaproteobacteria > Rhizobiales > Hyphomicrobiaceae. Next base: position 5,850 of record JAEYYJ010000122.1, on the reverse strand, counting down.
TTCAGGCGATCTCGGCGCCGGCAAGACCACATTCGCGCGCATGTTCATCCGCGCCATGCTCGACGAGCCTGAAGCGGAAGTGCCGAGCCCAACCTTCACGCTGATCCAGCCGTACGCAACACCACGCCTCGATATCGCGCATTTCGATCTCTATCGTCTCGCCGATCCGAGTGAGATGGACGAAATCGGTTTCGATGAAGCCGTCGCCGGCGGCGTCGCGCTCATCGAATGGCCGGAGAAGGCTGCAGGCCGCCTGCATGGCCATCATCTCGATATTGCGCTCACGAGCGGCACCTCAGACGACACCCGCACGATCACCTTTACACCCGACGCGCATTGGACGGCGCGCCTGGAGCGCCTGCGCCAGATCGACGAATTTCTCAGCGCTCGCGTCGGTGCCCTGCGCTATCTGCAAGGTGATGCCTCGACGCGTGCCTATGCGCGGCTCGTCGGCAAGAACACCTCGCACGTCCTCATGGACAGCCCGCGTCAGCCCGATGGCCCGCCGATCCGAGATGGCCTGCCCTACAGTCGCATTGCGCATCTCGCCGAGGATGTGACGGCGTTTCATGCCATGGCTGATGCGCTTGCATCGTACGGCATGATCGTGCCCGCGATCCGCGCCTTCGACCACGCGCGCGGTCTCTTGCTGATAGACGATCTCGGCGATCTCACGTTCGGACGCGCACTCGATGGTGGCATGGATCAGTTGGCATTGTGGACCGCCGCCGTCGATGGCCTCATTGCGCTGCGCGCACATTCGCCGCCGGAGAAATTACCCGTACCGGGCGGCGCGTCCGATCACTTCGTGAGCCGCTTCGACCGCACGGCACTGCTGGTCGAAGTGGAACTGCTCACCGACTGGTATTGGCCCGCCATCAAAGGCGCGCCGATACCGCCAGATGTGAAAGCCGACTTCCTCCGCCTCTGGAATGCGCAGATCGACTGGCTGGAAACGCTGCCCCTCGGCTGGGTGCTGCGCGACTATCACTCTCCTAACCTCATGTGGCTCGGCAATGGTCGCGTAGGTGTGCTCGACTTCCAGGACGCCATGCGCGGTCCCTGGGCTTATGACGTCGTCTCGCTCGTGCAAGACGCGCGCCTCGACGTGCCCGAGGATATCGAGCGCAAACTGCTCGCGCACTACCGGACCGAAGCCGTACGTCGCGAGCCTGATTTCGATGCCGTCGCTTTCGATACGGCCTATGCCGTGCTCGGTGCGCAGCGGAACACGAAACTACTCGGCATCTTCCGGCGTCTCGCGCATCGCGATGGCAAGACAGCCTATCTCGCCCACATTCCGCGCATCTGGCGCTATCTCGAACGCAATCTGCGCCATCCCGCCCTCGCCGATCTCGCCGCGTGGTTCGATACGCACTTCCCGCCGGCAGGCCGTGAGAGAAAATCATAAAAAGACCGGGGTTCCGGGGGTGTCCACCGACTAGGGGTGCGGGGACTGGTCCCCGTCGCGCCGGAGGCGCGAGCGAGGCTGCCGCCTCGCGCTCCGCCCGGGGGACACCCCCGGAACCCCCGCCTTTTTGACTATTTGTGCGCGAAGCTTTAGCGCTTCCCGCATGACGCCATCGGATGAACAGCCGCAACGCCTGGACCTCGCGCTCGTCGCGCGTGGGCTCGTTGCCACGCGTGCCAAAGCACGCGATCTCATTGCGCGCGGCGAAGTGCGCGTCGATGGCGAGATCGTGCGCAAACCGGCGTCGGGCGTACGCGAGGAGCAGTTGATCGCCGTCGATGCGCAAGCGGCGGCACAGGTGTCGCGCGGAGCCGTGAAGCTGACGGCGGCGTTGGAACAATTTGGGCTCGATCCTGCCGGACGCGTTGCGCTCGATGTCGGCGCTTCGACGGGTGGCTTCACGCAGGTGCTGCTGAAGCGCGGCGCGGCGCGTGTCTATGCGGTGGATGTGGGGCAAGGTCAGCTTCATGAAACGCTGAAGGATGATCCACGCGTCGTGGCGCTGGAGCAATGTGACGCGCGCACGCTCGATCAGGCGCTCGTGCCGGAGGCGATCGGCGCGATCGTTGTGGATGTGAGTTTCATCTCGTTGATCAAGGCGCTGCCGGCTGCACTGGCGCTCGCCACACCGGGCTGTTGGATCGTGGCACTGGTGAAGCCGCAGTTCGAAGTTGGGCGCGAAGGCGTCGGCAAGGGCGGTATCGTGCGTGATCCGGAACGGCGCGATCGCGCGTTGACTACCGTGCGTGATTGGCTGACCGCGCAGCCGCAGTGGAAGGTGATCGGAGATATGTCGTCGCCGATCGAGGGTGGGTCGGGGAATGTCGAGTATTTGCTGGCCGGTATCCGCACATGAGCGAGATCGTCGAAATCACGGGGCTTGGCGCGGAAGGCGATGGCGTCGCAACGACCACCGCAGGCGAGCAGATATTCATCGCGCAGGGACTGCCGGGTGAGACGTGGCGCGTGGAGGAGGGCTATGCGCCGGAGCACGTGACGCTGCTTCCTGATCGACGGCGCGCGCCTGATCCGAATGATGAGCCGTGCGGCGGTTGCGTCGCGCGGCATATGCCTATCGACATCTACGAGACGTGGAAGCGCGATTTGCTCGTGCGCGCCTTGCGGCAGAGCCGGATTGAGATCGAGGTGCAGGCACTGATCACTGTGCCCGAGCACTCGCGACGCCGGGCGACATTCAACGCGCGCCGCGTAAAAGGCTCAATGCGCATCGGCTACCACGGCCGGCGTTCGCATGATCTGGTGGCGGCCGAGGATTGTCCTGTGCTCGACAAGCGCATTGTCGAACTGCTGCCCACGCTCGCGGAGCTTGCGGCAATCATTGCGAGGCAGGAAGATGAGGCGCGCGTCTCCATCACGCTGACGGACACGGCAGCGGATATCGACGTAGAAGGCAACGAGCGCGCATTGAATGCGGCGGCTCGCGCGAGGATCGGAGAGATCGCGGCAAACGCCAAACTGGCGCGTGTTTCCGTCGGCGGCGTGCCGGTGATCGAACGCCAGAAGCCGATGCTTTACTTTGCGGGGAAAGCCGTCACACCGCCACCAGGCGCATTCCTTCAGGCCGTGCCCGAAGCCGAGCGCGCAATCATCGATCTCGTGACCTCCGCATTGAGTAAAGCGAAACTCGTCGGCGATCTCTTTTGTGGGCTCGGCACGCTGACGCTACCCATTGCGCAGAAGGCACGCGTGATTGCCTACGATGCCGACCGCAACGCCATCGCGGCGCTCGACGAGGCGCTGCGCAAGAACCAGGGATTGAAGCCAACGACGACGCGGCCGCGTGATCTCTTCCGTGATCCGCTGTCGCCGATGGAAATGAAGGATTTCGATGCGGTGGTGCTCGATCCGCCAAGAGCAGGCGCGAAAGCACAATGCGAGCGTCTTGCGCAATCCAAAGTGAAGCGTGTGGTGATGGTCACGTGCAATCCCCCGACGCTCGCACGCGACCTGCGCATTCTGATCGATGGCGGATACACGATCAACGCCGTGACCCCGATCGATCAGTTCCTCTATTCACCGCATCTGGAAGCGGTCGCGGTACTGACGCGATAACTACTCGGCAGCCTTCGGCAGCACCGGCACTTCACAGCCGGTGACGCAGCAACGGCCGGGCTGCTTCGACACACGATCGCCTGTGTCGAGGACGCCGCGATCGAGCAAGCGCTCTACGATCTCGCGCTTCTCACCCACGGGATAGGTGCGCCAGATCTCGCGCTTCATAGCTTCGGGACTGCCGCCGCCATGCAGCGAAATAAGGCTCATCCAGCTTCCACTGTAGGAGGCTGTGAGATCTTCCATGAGCCGCGCCACTTCCAGACGCTGAGCCGCGGGCACATCCGGACGCCCGGCAAGAACCGCTGCGAGTGACGCCTGCGTTTCTGGATTGTGATCCTCGTCAGGACCGGGAAGCGCGACGATCAAACCGCCCGAAACGTAGTGTGCGAGGCGATGCATGTCATAGATCTGGGTTGCGAGCAGCAGCTTACCGACATTCGAGAAGACCGCATCGGGCATGACCGAGCCGGCGGGATCCTTTGCGGCATAAACGGAAGCGGCCACACCGCACGCGAAGAAGCCCTCGACGATCTTGATGAGATCGACCATGGCATCGCGGATGTGGCCGTGTTTGGCCGGATCGAGGCCGTTCGCCTCGATCATGAGCGCGCCGGCGCCGATCAGCAGATCGCCGAAACCCGCACGCGCGCCAATACAGGAATGACGGTGGTGCGTGGCGTAGCTCGTGGTGAGGAATCCCGCTTCCTCATACTGGCCATCGGCAAACACGCGCTCCCATGGAACGAATACATCGTCGAACTGGACGACAGCCGTACACTGGCCATAGCGCGCGGAGAATTTAGCCGCACTCTCGCCGGGCCGCCCCGCAGGGCGCGAGATGATCGTCACACCCTCCGCATCGACGGGCACGGCACAGCACACGGCGAAGTCCGCATCCTCAGCCGTCATGGTACGACACGGCATGACGAGCAGCTCATGCATGTACGGCGCGCCGGTGACGATCGCCTTGGTGCCGCGAATGACGATCCCGTCGCGGCGGCGCTCGGAGATATGCACGTAGACATCTGGATTGGCCTGACCGCCTGGGCGGCGTCCGCGGTCGCCCTTGGCATCGGTCATGGCTACGCCGAGCGTCAGATCCTCATCCTGTACGCGGTGCAGATAAGCGAGGAAGCGCTGGTGAGTGTCCGTGCCGTGGTTCGCATCCATGCGTCGCGTGGCCTGGAAAATGGCATTGAGGCCATCGTGACTGAGGTAGCGCTGCGCGCATCCGCTCTCGCAGCACACGAGACGCACGGCTTCCAGCTTGTAGAGGAGGTCCGTCGACGTCTCGCAGATATGCAGCATCCGGTTGACGGTCTTGCCCGACGTCATCTGCCGGGCCGTCATCAGCGGCGCGTGCTGATCCTTGAGCGCGAAATCGTACGTGACGCCCACCGCGGCGATGCCGGGCGCGAGCAGTGGTTCATCGGCGACGCTCTCGACACGCGCACCGTTGACGAAGACACGCGGCCGATAGCGGCGCAGGGATTCCCGATAGTCGGCTGCCGACATGAGCATGTTGGCGTTCCTCGCATTTATGCACGTTTCCCCATCTTCGGATCTAGCATAGCAGGACCGCGACCCGCCCATGCAAAATCGTTCCGCCGCCGTGCGCCGATACGCGGTCCCCCTCTGGTGACAAGAAGCGCGGATGTAGGTTAGGTACGTGTCCGGACAACAAAATGCACCGCCCTGAGGAGCTGATATGAGCGCGAAACGCCAGATGTTGCTGATCGGGTTCCTGCAGGCGCAGAACTGCTCGAACTACGTTGGCTCATGGCGCCATCCTCATTCGGCGACCGACTTTCTCGGCCCCGAGTACTTTATGCGGATCGCGCGTGAGCTCGAGTACGGAAAGTTCCACCTCGGCTTCTTCGATGACCGCCTCGCCATGCCGGACATTCTCGGCAGCGATCACCGCGAAGCGATCGCGAATGGGGTGCGCGTCGTAAAGATGGATCCGACGACGATCCTCTCGATCATGAGCACGGCGACGACCCGGCTCGGACTCGGCTCCACCTACTCGACGACCTATTACGAGCCGTTCCACGTCGCGCGCGTGTTCGCAACGCTCGATCTCATGTCGAGCGGGCGCAGCGCCTGGAATGTCGTGACGTCGCTCAACGACTCTGAAGCCATGAACTTCTCGCAGTCGGAGCATCCCGAGCACGACCTGCGCTACGACAAGGCCGACGAGTTCATGGAGGTCGTGCTCGGCCATTGGGACAGCTGGGAGGATGACGCTATCGTCATCGACAAGCAGTCCGGCCTCTTCGCGCATCCCGACAAGGTCCATCGCC
>JAEYYJ010000078.1 GCA_023430845.1 Pseudomonadota bacterium | reverse complement strand
GGGTATCGTCGTTGGCGATGACCTCGACCTTCACCCAGTCCGTATCGAACAGCTCGCGCGCCATCTCGGCCGTCGTAATCGCCTCGCGCGCGGTGCGGCAGCCGGCCGTGTTCGGCAACACGCGCACGCCCAGGCCTGCAATCATTTCCCAGAACCGCTGGCCACCCTTGTCGCGCGCGCCTTCGCGCCGCACTGACACCGTCACTACATCGACGCCGGCAGCCTTGACGGCGCGTTCCAGCACCTGCGGCGAGGGATACTGCGCCGTGCCAAGAAACAGGCGCGAGTCGAGCCGGGTCCCGTAAACCTCGAGGACATCGCGGCCGCCGGCAGTCTGCACGGCATCCTGCTTGGTGTTGGTCATCGTGTCCGTCATTACCCGCCTTGTCTCGGCGAAACGATTTCAATTGTATCGCCGCCGGTAAGCTCGATCGTACTCCGCTTGCGGTGCGGCACAAAATCGCCGTTGCGCGCGGTCGCGACCTTGGCATCGCCATAGCCGAGCTCGATCAGCAGCTCGGCCAGTGTCCTGGCCCGCGTCTGCGCCGGCTCGCCGTTTACGACCACCTTCAGAACCGCATCCATTCCGCGCGCCCACTCCTTCTCGCGAGCCCAACTCGCCCGGGCCGCCTTCGTTCGGGCGAGAATACACGCTCGCCCCACCAGCGGAAAACCGACCCACTCGGTAAATATAAGGTCAATGCCTACCCAAGGATGCCAAGGCAGCGATGCGCCGAGCGCATGTCGCCACCATCATGATGGTTAGCGGACCTTCAACAGGCCTGCCTGCTTTTGCATAAAAGGCGACCGAAGCACAGGGCCTGTTTCTTGACACGTTTGTGGGAAGTTCAGGGCATCAGTCGGGGGCTGCCTCCTGCCGATCCGCCATGCTGCGCCGCAAGCGGCACATAACTGGCGTTCCGAGGCTGGCACTGGAGAATAAGACAATGCGCATGCCGAGCAAAACGGCAATCCTGCTCAATGGTGCGGTGGTCGTAGTTGCGGTGGCCTCCGTCGTCACTATCGGCCGCTCTATGATCGGCACCGACGCCGAAACATGCCGCGTGCGCTACGACAATGCCGTCCAGTGGTCGCTCCAGCGTGACGATGGCCAGCTCCTCACCGCGTCGGACCTGCAGGCCCGCCTCGGCGCGACCGACTGGGGCCTCACGGAGCGCGTGAGCGTCGTCAAAGTCGATCATGGCCCCGGCAGCGCGCTCGCCGTCGATCTCGCGGTCCAGCGCGAGGCAACAACGTCGCCTGGTGCCGGCTTCGAGTGGATGCCGCAGTCCTCTGGGGCGGTTGCGGCTGCGTGCGTTTCCTACGCCTTCAAGCTCGATCGCGAGTTCGACTTCGCCGCGGGCGGCCGCCTGCCCGGGCTTCTTGGGGGGCCGTCCGGCAGCGACCGCAAGGCGCCCGACGCCTTCTCCGCACGCCTTGCCTGGGACGATAAAGGCCAACTCGACATTATCGGCCACGCGCCCGAGGGCCCGACGCGGCTCAGGAACGAGAGCAATGCCTCCGAGCTGCCGCGTGGCCGCTGGGTGATGGTCGACCAGGAGGTCGTCGTCAACACGCCCGGCCGGAGCGACGGCATTCTCAGGGTGTGGCTCGACGGCAAGCTGCGGTTCGAGAACCGCGGCGTTGCCTTTCGCACGGGCGCGGGCTCCGCTGTTCAGGGCGTCCTCGCCGAGGTCGCCTATGCGCGCCAGCCGAAGGCGCACGACAACGCGGCCCAGGTGCTACTCACCCCGTTCGAGTATCGCTGGTAGCCCGCGCGAAGGCCTCAGCGCTTCGGCTTGCCACCGGCGACGAAATTCAGAAGGTGCAGCTCGCGCTTTGCGACCAGGTCCGGGATGACCTTACCCGTCTCGGCCATGTGCGGGCTCGCGCGATGGGCGTCGACGGCGGCTTGATCCTTGTAGATCTCGTAGACCGCGAAATTGGCCGGGTTCTTCGGATCCTGGACCACATCGAATTGCAGGCATCCGGGCTCGCGCTCGAGGCACCGCGTGGCATGGCCGACGATCGCCTCCTTGAACGCGTCGATCTTGTCCGCCTTGGCTTCGAAGTGGACGATGATGGCGAGCATGGTGCTTCCTCCGGGTCTTGTTTGTTGCTTTGAATGCGCCGCTCAGGCGACCGTCAGCTTCTGGAGCGAGATGAGCTCGCCGATGCCCTTGCGCGCCAGAATCATGAGCTGATCGAAGGCTTCCTGATTGAACGGCGTCGTCTCAGCTGTGCCTTGGATCTCGACGATCCCGCCATTGCCGGTCATGACGAAGTTCGCGTCGGCGTCGGCTTCGGAATCCTCGGCGTAATCGAGATCGAGGACCGGCGCACCGGCATAAAGCCCTGCCGAAACAGCCGCCACCTGATCGCGCAATACGCCGTCCTTGACCATGTCACGCGCGCGCATCCAGGCAATGCAATCATGCAGCGCCACCCAGGCGCCGGTGATCGCAGCCGTGCGCGTGCCGCCATCGGCCTGGATGACGTCACAGTCGACGGAGATCTGCTTCTCGCCGAGCTTGGGGAGATCGATAACGGCGCGCAGCGAGCGGCCGATGAGCCGCTGGATTTCCTGCGTGCGGCCGGAGGGATGCCCCGTCGTCACCTCGCGCCGCGTGCGCTCGCGCGTTGCACGCGGCAGCATTCCGTACTCCGCCGTAACCCACCCACGTCCCTGCCCCTTGAGCCAGGGCGGCACGCGCTCTTCAAGGCTCGCCATGCAGAGAACCTGCGTATTGCCGAACTTGATCAGGCACGACCCTTCAGCATGCACCGATACCGCGCGCTCGATCGAAACACGCCTCAACTCATCGGGCTTTCGCTTGGACGGGCGCATGGGACTCCTGAAGGTGGCAAGGTTGCGGATGCGAGTTGTCGCGGAAAAGTGCGCCAAGCTACGCAACCCTCCCCGACAGATCAACAGCGTATTGCGCTCAGGAATTCGCGCCCGGAGCCTCGGAGGACACGGCACACGCGTAAACACTTGGGGAACTGAGGATCGTGCAGTGCACACGCCGATCAATAAGAGCCTGCACAGTTGGGATCACACAGCTATGATACAGGCAATTTCCGTCCGCCAGCTGCGCGAGGGACAAGGCCCGGTGGCGCTCGCTGAGCGCGTGGCCACACACGCACTGAGATTAAAAGGGATAACCGCGAGGCGATGCAGCCCGATATTCTCGAACTGCGCGATTTCTATGATCGTCCGCTCGGCTCCCTGGTTCGCAGGGTTCTCTCGCAGCGCATCCGCGCGCGTTGGTCGCGGCTCCCCGGCGCGACGCTGATCGGAGTCGGCTATGCCGTGCCTTATCTCGGCTCGTTCCGCAGCGAAGCGGGGCGCATCGGCGCTCTCATGCCGGCGACACAGGGCGCGATCATGTGGCCGTCGAGAGGCGACGTGTGTACCGCCCTCTACGAGGACGACATGCTGCCGCTGCCGGACGCCAGCGTCGACAACCTGCTCGTCGTGCACTGCCTCGAAGGCAGCGGCGAGGTGCGCAAGCTGCTGCGCGAGTTCTGGCGCGTACTGAAGCCCGAAGGCCGCCTCATGATCATCGTGCCCAATCGGCGCGGTGTCTGGGCGCGCATGGATACGACGCCCTTCGGACACGGCCTGCCCTATAGCTCGCGCCAGATCGGGCGCGCGCTCAAGGAAGCGCTTTTCTCGCCCGTCGACTGGAGCAGTGCCCTCTTCATGGCACCTGTCGACCGCGCCTTCGTGCGACGAACAGGGCTCGCCATCGAGCGCGTCGGCGCGCGGATCTGGCCGGCTTTTGCGGGCGTCATCATCGTCGAAGCGCGTAAGGAGCTGAGTTCGCCCATCGGCACCGGGGCCGTTGCGCGACGACTGCCGCAGCTCGTCCCGCTGCGGGGCGCCACGCGGGCTACAACCGAGTTGCTCGACCACAAGCGCGAGCAGCCCTGAGGCGGATCACACCACGATTCGCTTCGCGTGCTGTTCCACCCAACGCGCGATGCGCAAAAGGCGCGCCTCGTCGCGGCGCAGGCCGATGAGCTGCACGCCGCATGGAAGACCGCCGACCGTCATTAGCGGCAGCGTGATGCACGGTACGCCGAGCAGCGTCCACATGCCGTTGTAGATGGCATTGCCCGTCGAATGCAGGCCTTTCGGCGCCGGCCCTGGTGATGAGAGCGTGAGGATCGCAGAATGCCGTGAGAGGAGATCTTCGACGGCGGCATAAGCGCGATCGCGCGCGCGCAACCCATCGATGTAGGCGCGTGCGAGGACCGTCTCGCCATAGCGAATGCGCTCCGCGAGGCTCGGCGAGATGCCATTGGGCGACGCCTTGAGTAGCGGGCCGTAGTGGGAGGCCTGCTCGCCTGCCATAACGTTGGCATGATGCTGCACGATACCGTCAAACTCCGGCATCTCGGCATCCACGACGCGATCGCCGAGTGCCTTGGCGAACTGCTCGATGGCGCTCTTCGCGGCAGGCTCGGCGACCTCCCAAGCCGGCGAGCGGAAAAAAGCGAGGGTCGGTGTTGATGACGCGCCCTCGGCAAGCGCACTCGCCAAGTTCGGACGCGGACGCGGGTAGCTCACCTCATCAGCGGTGTCATACGCCCCCATGGCGTCGACGCCGAGCGCGAGGTCCTCGAGACTCCGACCATACACGCCGACGGTATCCAGCGTGTGCGACTGCATGGTCACGCCGGTGCGCGAGATGAGGCCGATCGTCGGTTTGATGCCATAGATGCCGCAGAAGGATGCAGGGCGGATGACCGAGCCCCCCGTCTGTGTGCCGAGCGCGAGCGGTACCATTCCGCAGGCGACAGCAGCCGCTGATCCCGAGGACGAACCACCGGGCGTGTGCTCCAGATTGTGCGGATTGCGCGTCTTGTTCGGGACGTGCGTCGCAAGCTCCGTCGTGACGGTCTTGCCCATGATGATGGCACCCGCACCACGAAGCTGCGCGATGCAGCCGGCATCGTGCTCGGGCTGGTGATCCTTGAAATAGGCACAGCCGTTCTGCGTCGGCATGTCCGCCGTGGCGATAATGTCCTTGATACCGACCGGAATGCCGTTGAGCGGCCCAGCCGCAATGCCCTCGCGGCGGCGCTCATCGGCGGCGCGGGCATCGGCGCGCACGCGCTCGGGATCGAGATGCACCCAGGCCTGCACATCGGCTTCACACTCGGCCACCCGCTCGATGAATGCATCGGCATAGGCGAGCGCGGTCAGCTCGCCGGCCTTCATACGGGCGGATGCCTCGGCGGCGGTGAGGTCTGTGAGCTTGGTCATCGGCGGGTCTCCGTTGGCGTTTCCGAGGCGCGCATGGCCTCGGCGAGAATGCGGGCGACGTGACGGGCGGATCGGCCCGTACCGTCATGGATCTGGTGGCGACAGGAGAAGCCATCGGCCGCGATGGTTGCTTCAGGTGCGGCCTTGCGCACGGCTGGGAG
>JAEYYJ010000046.1 GCA_023430845.1 Pseudomonadota bacterium | reverse complement strand
GCATCGCAGCTCCACTCGGAGACGTGTGATGTCCTTCAAGCGAAAAACCAAACCTACCGTCGGCATTGTCGGTTTCGGCGCATTCGGCGCCCTGATCGCCAAGCATCTTGCCGGTCACTGCCGACTGCTTGCCTTCGATCCATCGCCGCGTGATGCCGTTGGCCTCCCCGTTACGTTCTGCACTTTTCCGGAGATCGCGCACTGTGACGTCGTCGTGCTCGCCGTGCCGGTGAGTTGCATGGCCGAGACTATCCGCGCACTGCGACCGCATCTGCAGTCCGGCACGATCGTCATCGATGTCGGCTCCGTAAAGATCGAGCCCGTGCGGGCCATGCTCGCGGAACTCCCCGAGCACGTCGAGATCATCGGCTCGCATCCACTCTTCGGTCCGCAGAGCGCGAAGGACGGCGTGGCCGGGCATCGCATTGCGTGGTGTCCGGTGCGCGGAAGCTCTGCAGGGCGCATCGCCGCCTTCCTGCACCACGTACTCAAGCTCGACGTCATCCGCACGACGCCCGATGCCCACGACCGGCAGATGGCTGTCGTCCAGGGCCTGACGCACCTCATCGCCAAGGTGCTCGTGCGTATGGAGCCCCTGCCGAGCCGCATGACCACCAAGAGCTTCGACCTCATCCTGCAGGCAACCGACATGGTTCGCCACGACGCCCCGGCGGTGTACGAGGCCATCGAGCGCGCCAATCCTCATGCGGCCGTTGTCCGTGAGCGCTTTTTCGCGCTGGCTGAAGAGGTTCGCGATACCCTGGAGCCTGCGAGCGCGCTCCCGCCAATCGCTGCTGCCGCCTATTGAACCGGCGCCAGTTCAGCCACCTGCCCACCTGACTTGAACCTCCCGACTCCTGTATATTCATCTCATGGACTGGACCGACGAAGGCATCATCCTGGGTGTCCGCCCGCACGGCGAGACGGCAAGCGTCGTCGAGGTGTTGACGCGCGACCATGGGCGCCATCTGGGGCTCGTCCACGGCGGGCGCTCGCGGCGCCTGCGGCCGGTGCTCCAGCCCGGCAATCATGTCGATGTAAGCTGGAAGGCACGCCTCGCCGAGCAGCTTGGGCACATGGCGCTGGAAAGCCGCCGCGCCTTTGCCGCCGAGGTCATGGATCACCCCCTGCCGCTTGCCGGTCTCGCAAGCCTGACCGCCCTTGCCCGCCTGCTCCCCGAGCGCGATCCGCACCCGAGCCTTTATGAGGTGAGCCTCTTCGTGCTGGGCTATCTCGACGAGCCCGAAGTCTGGCCGGCCCTGCTTGTCCGCTGGGAGCTGGCGCTGCTCGATGAATTGGGCTTTGGCCTCGATCTCACGGCCTGCGCCGCCACAGGCACCAACGACGACCTGATCTACGTGTCACCCAAGAGCGGCCGCGCCGTCTCGGCCTCGGCCGGCGAGCCCTATGCCGACCGCCTGCTGACGCTGCCGCCCTTCCTGCGCGGAAGGAGCCAGGGTTCCGTTTCGCAGAGCGATATCGCCGCCGGCTTCGCGCTCACGGGGCACTTCCTGCAGACCCGCATTCTCAGCCCCCGCGAGGAAACTCTGCCCGAAGTGCGTGGCCGCCTGACAGACATGCTTTTGCGCCCCCGTAAACCCGCCGATGTGGTGGCCCTCGCCCGCAATGGGTGATCAGCAGACCTCCTGAAAAACACGGGCCAGCCGCGCGTCCAGGCGCTATGATCCTTCTCGAAGCCGCCACCCACCCCATTTCGGGCCAAGGCAGGCGCACGCCCCCAATCAATCCGCAGGAGGATTCCCATGGACAAGAAAGTCATCACACTCCTGAAGACCCAATGCTTCATCGACGGCAAATGGGTCGGCACGCCCGAGATCCCCGTAACGAACCCCGCGACCGGCGAGGAAATCGCCAAGGTGCCGCGCCTCGGCACGGCCGAAACCAAGCAGGCCATCGACGCGGCCGAGAAAGCCTTCAAGCCCTGGAGCCAGCTGCTTGCCAAGGAGCGCGCCGCCATCCTGCGCAAGTGGTTCGATCTGCAGGTCGCCCACGCCGACGAGCTGGCGCTGCTGCTGACCAGCGAGCAGGGCAAGCCCCTCGCCGAAGCCCGCGGTGAGATCATCTACGGCGCTTCGTTCACGGAGTTCTACGCCGAGGAAGCCAAGCGCATCTACGGCGAGACCATCCCAAGCTTCAAGCAGGGCACACGTATCGTCGTGATCAAACAGCCGCTCGGTGTCATCGGCGCGATCACGCCGTGGAACTTCCCGCACGCCATGATCACGCGCAAAGTCTCGCCCGCGCTCGCCGCCGGCTGCACGGTGGTCGTGAAGCCCGCGACCGAGACGCCACTCACAGCCCTCGCCCTCGCTGAGCTCGCGCGTCAGGCAGGCATCCCGCCGGGCGTGTTCAATGTGATCACTGGCAAGTCCGCCGAGATCGGCACGGAGCTGACGACGAGCCCCAAGGTGCGCGGCATCACGTTCACCGGCTCGACGGAAATCGGCAAGGTGCTCATGGAGCAGTCGGCTTCGACCATCAAGAAGGTCGAGCTTGAGCTCGGCGGCAACGCGCCCTTCCTCGTGTTCGACGATGCCGACATCGACAAGGCCATCGAAGGTGCCATGGCCTCCAAGTACCGCAATGCCGGCCAGACGTGCGTCTGTGCCAATCGCCTGCTCGTGCAGGAAGGTGTCTATGACGAGTTCGTCGCCAAGCTCGCCAAGACCGCTGCCGCCATGAAGGTCGGTGACGGCACCGAGACGGGCGTCGTGCAGGGCCCGCTCATCAACAAGGCTGCCATCGAGAAAGTCGAGGAGCACATTGCCGACGCCGTCGCCAAGGGCGCCAAGATCGTCACCGGCGGCAAGCGCCACAAGCTCGGCGGCACATTCTTCGAGCCGACGGTACTTTCCGGCGTCACGTCCGACATGAAGTGCGCGCGCGAGGAGACGTTCGGCCCCGTCGCCCCGGTCTTCAAGTTCAAGACCGAGGAAGAAGGGATCGCCATGGCGAATGACACTGAGTTCGGCCTCGCCTGCTATTTCTATGCGCGCGACATCGGCCGCGTTTGGCGCGTCGCCGAAGGCCTCGAGTACGGCATGGTCGGCATCAACGAGGGCATCATCTCGACCGAGGTCGCGCCCTTCGGCGGCGTGAAGGAGTCGGGTCTCGGCCGCGAAGGCTCCGCGCACGGCATCGATGGGTTCGTGGAACTCAAGTACATGCTGATGGGTGGGTTGTAGGAGCGATACGCGCGCCGCGAGCGCGACCTGTCCCCTCTCCCCGCTCTTCGCGGGGAGAGGGTTAGGGTGAGGGGCGGCGTCATACGCCGACGTTCGAACAAGCTCCCGCCCCTCATCCTAACCTTCTCCCCGTAAGTACGGGGAGAAGGGATCTGTTG
>JAEYYJ010000028.1 GCA_023430845.1 Pseudomonadota bacterium | reverse complement strand
GAGACGCCCTGGTCATACTTCGCGTCATATGGTCTTGTTACAGAATTGATCTTCGAGGCTGGGCCACTCCATCGGCCATTGTTGCCTTAACGAGGACCGAGGACCATCAGACGCATGAGCGGAGTGTTCGATCGCAAGAGCTGGCTGCGGCCCGCCCTCTGGGTGTCGACATTCTTCGCTCTGCTGTGGAGCGCCCCGAGCGCGATGGCGCTGGAAAGCGCTGCGGTCACGAGCCCGCGAACCTCCGTCACCCTCGTCAGCGATGCTGCCTCCGTCGCGCCGGGCGAAACCTTCCGGGTCGGCCTTCGCCACAGGCTTTCACCAAACTGGTACACCTACTGGAAGAATTCGGGAGACGCCGGCTCACCTCCCGAAATCCGATTGAGTCTGCCGGAAGGCGCGAAGGCCGGAGATATCGTCTGGCCGGGCCCGGATCGCATCTCCGCCGGTCCGGTCATGAGCTACGGCTACATGCGCGAGATCGTCTATCCGATCCAGGTGACGGTGCCGAGCGATGCGAAGCCCGGGGATACGCTGTCCCTCGGCGCCGATGCCGAATGGCTCGTGTGCGAGAAAGAGTGCATTCCCGAAGCAGGAAAATTCAGCCTCGATATCCCGATCACCGGGACCACCACGCCCGCTAGTGACAATGTCCGCGCGGCGTTCGCCATTGCCGATGCCCGACAACCCATTCCCGGCCCATGGTCGACCCGCCTCGTCACCGAGGGCGAAGCGCTCGCTCTGACTGTCCAAGGCGCGGACCTCACGCAGGCCGCCGTGAAGGAAGCCTATTTCTATCCCGCCTCCTGGGGTGTCGCGGATCACGCGGCCCCGCAGCAGCTCTCGCTCTCCGACGGCACGCTCACGCTCGCACTCACCAAAGGCCAGACATTCAATCCCGAGGCCAAGGCCGACGGCCTGCTCGCTGTAACCGATGGTGGCGGTGTAACGCGCTGGTTCGAGATCAGCCCCGAGGTCAGCGCCGCCGCGGCCGGTAGCGGGACGTCGCCGGGATCACTCATCGAAAACCTGCCGCTGTGGCAGACCGCGTTGTTCGCCTTTCTCGGCGGCATGATCCTGAACCTCATGCCCTGCGTTTTCCCCGTGCTCGCGATCAAGGCGACCGCGATCGCCAGGCTCTCGGGCGGAGAACTGCGCGAGGTGCGGCTTGCGAGTGCCTTCTACACACTCGGGGTGCTCGTGGCATTTGCGGCATTGGCCGCGGCCCTTCTTGCCGTGCGCGCCGGCGGAACGGCCGTCGGATGGGGCTTCCAGTTCCAGTCACCGCTGTTCGTGGCCGGCATGAGTTGGCTGCTGCTCGCGATCGGCCTCAATCTCTCGGGCGTCTTCGAGATCGGCCTCGGCGTCGGCGGAACCGGCCAAAGCCTCGCACAGAAATCGGGCCATAGCGGCAGCTTCTTCACAGGACTCCTCGCCGTCGTCGTGGCAACGCCGTGCACGGCACCGTTCATGGGCGCCGCGATCGGCACCGCACTGAGCGCGCCGATCTACATCTGCCTCCTGATTTTCCTCGCCATGGGCCTCGGTCTCGCAGCACCGTACGCGCTGCTCGGCATCTTCCCGCGTCTCGCTCGCGCGCTCCCGCGACCCGGCCCTTGGATGGTGCGACTGCGTCAGGCCATGGCTTTCCCGATGTACGCCTCGGCTGCATGGCTCGTCTGGGTGCTTTCGCAGCAGGCTGGTGACTTCGGCGTACTGATCGCGCTGTCCGGCGCGCTGCTCGTTGCGCTCGCCGCTTGGATGTACGGCATTGCGCAGCACAGCATGGGACGCGGCCTCATCTCGCGCGGCTTTGCCGCTGCTGCGGTTATCGCGACGTTCGGCCTCCTGCTACAGCTCGACGGCGCGACGACGCCCGGCGTCGCGGCGCGGTCGACCACCGAGGCGGCGAACTATGAGCCCTTCACCAACGCGCGCCTCGAAGAGCTGCGCAAGGAAGGCAAACCCGTTTTCGTCAACATGACAGCGGCGTGGTGCATAACCTGCCTCGTCAATGAGCGCACGACACTGTCTACAGAAGCCATCCAACGCGCCTTCCGCGATCGCGGTATCACGTACCTCAAAGGCGACTGGACCAATCGCAACGCGGAGATCGGCGCTTATCTGCGCGCGTTCAATCGCGATGGCTTGCCCTTCTATGCGTTTTATCCCGCCGGGGGGCGCGACCCGGTGGTTCTCCCGCCCGTGCTGACCGAAGCGATCGTGGTCGGCGAACTCGAACGCGCCAGCAAATCAGCTTCCGCATCCCCACAATCCATCCGATGAGCAGGAGGTTTGGAATGACGTTTGACAGATCAAAGGAGAAGCTCGTGGACCTGCCTTTCGACCGCCGCACGCTGATGCTCGGCACATCCGCTGGTATCACTATGGTAGCCGCCGGCGGCCTGACCGCGCTTTCGACCCGTCCCGCCCTCGCCGCGCCGCAGGTCGGCAAGCCCGCACCTGAGTTCACGGCCGTCGATAGCAATGGCAAGACGCACAAGCTTTCGGAGCTGCGCGGCAAGCTCGTCGCGCTCGAATGGACGAACCATGACTGCCCGTACGTGCGCAAGCACTACAATGCCGGCAACATGCAGGCCATCCAGAAGCAGGCCGCCGATGCCGGCGTCGTGTGGCTGACTGTGATCTCATCGCCGCCCGGCGAGCAGGGCAACGTCACGCCCGAGAAGGCAAATGAGCTCACGCAGACGCGGAAGGCTTCGCCGGCCGCCGTTCTCATCGATCCCAAGGGTGAGGTCGGTCGCGCCTACGACGCGCGCGTCACGCCGCACATGTTTCTCATCAATACCGAGGGTACGCTCGTATACATGGGTGGCATCGACTCGATCCCGTCGACACGCGCCGACGACATCGAGAAGGCGACGCCGTACTTCCGCGATGCGATCGCGGCCGCCGCAAAAGGTGAGCCCGTGAAGAACGCCGTCACGCGTCCCTACGGCTGCACCGTGAAGTACACGACGTCCTGATGCACTGATACCGGGGGCGGGAACAAACTTCCGCCCCCATACTTTCAGCCCCGAAAGGTCGAGGGCTTCGAGCATGATGCGCGCACCGTACCTGAGCCGTCGAGAGCTTGCTGCGCTCATAGCCGGAGCTGCATTGCCCGCAGCTTTTCCTCACATTGCAGGCGCCACCACTTCTACGAGCGGATCGGGCGTCGCCATGCGCAAAGCGGCGGTTGCCCTGGTGTTTGGCGTGCGCGCCGAATTGCGCGATCGGCTCGCCTTCTCTTTCGCTGCACCTCAACGTCACCGCTGGACATACGTACCCGGCCGTCGCGACGGTCTCACACTGGACGACATGTCGAGTGCAGAGCGCGAGCTTGCCATGTCGCTGCTCGCGGCATCGCTCAGCCGATCGGGCCTCGAAAAGGCGACGGGCGTGATGAAGCTCGCGGCCGTGCTGAAGGACTTGCGCAACTTCGGTCGCGGCCCCGGTGCTTATGCCTTTGCCGTATTCGGCGATCCGGAGAAAGATGGCCCCTGGGGCTGGCGTGTCGAGGGCCATCATCTCTCGCTGAATTTTACCGCTCTCGGCGACCGCGTGATTTCCGCGACACCGCACTGCGTGTGCGCCGATCCCATGGTCGTGACCGAGGGACTGCACTCGGGCCTCGCGCCCATCGAGCGTGAAGACTACATCGGCCGCGATCTCGCGCGAAACCTTGACGAGGCGCAGCTCGCGCGCACGCGCCGCACAGGCGACGTGCCGAACAACGTGCGCGCCGGTCCGCAACGCGCCGAGGTGGCAGCAGAGCCCGGCGGCATTGCCTTTCCCGAGCTGAGCGATGAGACGCAGCGTCACCTCATGCTCGGCATTGCCGAAACCTATATCTCGAATTTGCCGCATGATCTCGCGCACGCGCACATGGCGCGTCTCGAAGGCACGGCGCGCGATGCCTTGCGCTTCGAATGGGTGGGCGGCTTCGGAACGAACGATCTCCACTATTACCGCCTGCACGGCCCGACGCTCTCGATCGAGTATGCGACGCGGCAGCTCGCGAGCCACGTGCACACACTCTGGCGTGAGCCCGGAAACGACTTCGGCCGCGCGGCGCTAGCCTCCACCGGCGAGCAGCATCCTCTCCCGCCCGAGAACGCCTGAGTCGGCTCAGCTCTTCTCGCGATTGTCGCGGGCGGTGCCGATCTCGATCGCACCACGTGCGGCCATCTCGGCTTCGACCAGAATGAGGTAGCGGCGCAGGTCGCGGATATCGTCGAGCAAGGGCTCTGCCCGCCTGTCCGCGACAATGTGCTGAAAGA
>JAEYYJ010000016.1 GCA_023430845.1 Pseudomonadota bacterium | reverse complement strand
ACAACGAGCTGGCGGCCGCCATCGAGCAGCGCATTGATGATGTGGTCGAACTCCAGCTCGGTCTGCTCGCCGTGCATGAATTCGAGATCGTCGATGAGCAGCAGGTCGATGAGGCGGAAGCTCTCCTTGAACGCCATGGCGTCCTGCGCCTTGAGCGCCTCGACGAACTGGAAGCGGAAGCGCTCCGCCGTCATGTAGACGACATTCGCCGAAGGTTGGCGGCGGCGAACCTCCCACGCAATCGCGTGCAGCAGATGCGACTTGCCGTGCCCGACAGAGGCGTGAATGTAGAGCGGGTTGTTGCCGCGCGCCTCGTCCGGGACGGTCTCGGCGACCTGCATGGCACCTGCGTGCGCAATCCGGTTCGCCGTGCCGACGACGAAGCTGTCAAAGGTATAGCGCGGATCGAGTGGCGATCCTTCGAGGCCCTCGACGCCCGTGCGCGAGCCGACACCTGCCGTATAGCCGGGTACCGTCATCGAGTGCGGGCTCGCCTCGCCGATTTTGGCGTGGGGTGCCGCGTAGGATTTCTCGGGGCGCGCCGCTGAACTTCCGGCCTGAGCGGCCGGCGCGGTCGGGGCGGGGCTCCGCACCTTTACCTCGACGCGCTCGATGCCGTGGAACTCAATGGCGGCGCAGCGCTGAATGGCATCGAGATAGTGCTGCTCGAGCCAGTTCTTCAGGAACTTCACCGGCACGGAGACGGTCAGCGTGCCGCCCTCGAAAGCCGCGAACTCGAGCGAGCCGAACCAGCTCGAATACACATCCTCGCCGAGATTGGCCTTGAGAGCCTGGCGAACGCGCTGGCCGCGCGCATTGATGGCAGCCTCCTCACCGGCCGGCTTCTGTGCGCCGCTGCCGCCGAGACCCGATGGGCCGCTTGGCCGCTTCGCGGGCTCGCCTGCCGAATCCGGTCCTGATTTCTTGGATGGCCCCTCTGGCTGGTCGCCGTCGTGCGTCATTCCTCGTACCCCACCTAAAATCTGTTCGCTCTCAGGACCCGATGGCGCACCTCGGCCCGCAAAGATGCGCAAGCGCACCTCCCGGCTGCCGAACCTCCCGAGCGTCTATCGTGTCCTGCCCTCTCGCGGTCTCAGCCCTGAAGCCAGGGTAATCCCGCGGCCTTCCAGCCCGCCGCCATGCCGCGTCGGCGGTGCTGATCAAGCGGACCCTCGAAGCCGTCCGCTACGTTGTGGCAATGCGCGTAACCTTGCGCTGCGATGGCGCGCGCCGCCATGAGGCTGCGACCGCCAGAACGGCAGATGAAGTACAGCTCGCTGTCCTTGTCCGCACTTCGGGCGGCAAGCTGCTCGGTCACCTGTTCCACGAATGCCGGATTGAGACGGTTGTCCGGGAAAGTCTGCCATTCCACGAGAACCGGCTGGCCGCCGATCTCGGAAAGGTCAGGCATTCCGACAAAGGCCCACTCTGATCTCGTCCGCACGTCGATCAGAACAGCCTTGGGGTTGGCCTTGAGCGCACCCCACACATCTATAACCGGCACGTCGTCTACCGCACCAGAATCGAACGCCACTTAACAGTCTCCGCATCACCATCTACAGCAACGGCACGTAACCCTGCAGGTCAGCGCCGCCACTACGCAAGCAATAGACAAGTACAACCAGCGCCATCAGACGACGAGCCCGATGGAATACGCAATACAAGACGCCTATGAACCCCGTCCCCGGACAACATGCTTTGGCCTCTGTCCGGATGCCTACAATTGCCTTGGGGAAAACTAGGCTGGGTGGCCCCGCTCGTTTTCCTTAACCGGATAATAACCATGTTGGGGGGCGCCGGCGCAAGTGCGGACTTTCATCAGGCTCGCGCAAGGAAGGCTCGAGGCGACTCTCGGCCACGCCTGCCGACCAAGGGGCCACCCTGTTGATGACGTCTCAGGGCTGTGGACAAGGTCGTTGAGAATCCGAGCTGAATCCGACCCGCCGAAGGGCTCCCCTGAAACGCAAATGACGCCCTCGATGGAGCGTCATCTGAATCGTGTTTTGGCTTGAATGAGTTCAATAAGTGGAGGACGGGCTGAGATATTACTGCGGCGAAGCTGACACAAAACCGTCAAATATCAAATGATTGAGCGGTGCTCCTCAGTCCCTGTGCGAGTCGCTGTTGTGCTCTTTTTGCCACATAGTCTGCACGTCCGTCCTACGCCTACTGATCGGCGATCAGGAAGCGGCAGCGTCGATCGATTTGATGCGGGCTGCGAGGCGCGAAACCTTCCGCGACATCGTCTTCTTGTGGACGACGCCCTTCTGCGCGGAGCGCATCATGACCGGCTCGGCGGCCTTGAGGGCCTGCTCGGCAGCGCTCTTGTCGCCGGCAGCAATGGCGGCCTCGACGGTGCGCACGGTCGACCGCAGGCGCGAGCGCCGGGCCTTGTTGACTTCCGTCCGCTTCGCCGTCTGGCGGGCCGCCTTCTGTGCCGAGCTGGTATTGGCCATTCTGTAGTCCTTCCTTGTGTCGAAGCTGGTCGGCGCGATCGAAGTCCGCCGGCATTCCCTGCCGCGAGGCCTGAACCGCGCAATAAACAGATGCGCCGCCCATGGCACGCATGGCCAGGGCGGTTCGCTCGGCCTCCGTATAGAAGACCTGGAGGGTGATGGTCAACGGGGAGTTGTGTGTAGGCTGCGGGAAAGCCCTGTCTGTCGTCACGTGAGGCGTATGTGGCGCGCCTTCGACACGGTGAGACACCCTCTCGTGGAACCCCGTCTTTTGCTTACTTGCCGCGGGCTGCTGGAAGGGGGCGCTTTGCATTCCTTCCGTGGCGGTATGCCCGCGGCGCTCACGCGTACAGGTCGGGCCTGCGCCAAGTCATAAAGGCGGGCGGGTCCGGGAGGGTCTCCCTCCCGGCAGAGCGCGAGATTGGTCTCGCTCGCGCGGAACGCGCGAAGACCTCAAACCAAGCTCTGCGGTTCCAGCTCGATCAGTTGGCCGCCATCCATACGCAGGACACGATCCATGCGTGCGGCGAGCTCCAGGTTATGGGTTGCGATGAGAGCTGCGACACGCTTCTCCCGGATCAGCGCGATCAGTTCCTCGAACACGACGTCAGCCGTCCGCGGGTCGAGGTTACCGGTCGGCTCGTCGGCGAGCAGGAGGCGCGGCGTATTCGCGAGCGCGCGGGCAATGGCCGTGCGCTGCTGTTCGCCGCCGGAGAGCTCGGCCGGCCGGTGATCGAGCCGCGGCTCCAGTCCGAGCGAGGTCAGCAGCTCGCGTGCCCGCGCGTGTGCCACGCTTTTCGAGCGCCCCTGAATGAGTTGTGGCATGGCGACGTTCTCGAGGGCCGAGAATTCCGGCAGGAGCTGGTGAAACTGGTAGATGAAACCCATCTGCGCGCGACGGACCCGTGTGCGCTCGTCGTCCTTCATGCGGGCGCAGTCGCGCCCCGAGACGATCACCTGACCGCCATCCGGCGTCTCCAATAGTCCTGCGATGTGCAGGAGCGTGGATTTGCCCGCGCCCGAGGGGCCGACCAGAGCCACGGCCTCGCCGGGCATAAGGATGGCCGAGGCGCCGTTCAACACGTCGATCCGGCGCGAGCCCTGATGAAATGTGCGGCGCAGGTCGATCAGCTGGAGGACAGCCGTCTCGAAGGCTTCGCCATGCTCGGATGTGAAGTCTTGCACGGGATGCCTCACTCGTAGCGGAGCGCTTCGACCGGATCGAGACGCGAGGCGCGCCACGACGGATAGAGCGTCGCGAGAACGGATAGCACGAGAGCCATGATCACGATCGCGGT
>JAEYYJ010000450.1 GCA_023430845.1 Pseudomonadota bacterium | reverse complement strand
TGGCATTCATGCCGAACGATCCGTCACCATGCAGCACGATCACCTGTTTGTCGGGCATCGCCACCTTGGCACCGATACCGAACGGCATGCCGACACCCATGGTGCCGAAAGCACCTGAGTTGATGCGATGGCGCGCGGTGTACTGCGGAATAGCCTGACGGCCGTAGTTTAGGATCTCCTGTCCATCCACGCAGAGCACGCAGTCGCGATCCATGAAGTCGCGCACTTCCTTGCAGAGCCGCAACGGATGGATCGGCGAGGCCGGATTGGAGAGCGTCTGCTCGGCTTCGGCCATCTTCTGAACATTGCGAGAGCGCAGACGCTCGCGCCATGTCTCGTACGTCGCGGGCGTGACCTTGCCTGCAATGGCCGCAGTCAACTGTTGGAAGGCGACCTTCGCGTCGGCGACGACGCCGACGTCGAGCCGACGCGGCGAGGCAGCCACCTCGATCGGATCGACGTCAACGCGCACGATCTTGGCATTCGCATTCCAACGCGGCGGCGCAGCGTGACCAATGATGTAGTTCATGCGCGTGCCGACGACGAGAATGAGGTCAGCATCGCGGAAAGCAGCGGCGCGCGACGTGAGATAGCAGTATTTGTGATCCTCCGGGATCACGCCGCGGCTTTGCGGTGTCGTGTAGAATGGCACGCCGGCCGCCTCGACGAACGCCAGCATTTCCTTCTCGGCCTCGGACCACTGCACGCCCGAGCCGGTGATGAGCACGGGGTTCTTGGCCTTCGCCAGCAACTCGATAATGGCCGAGAGATCATTTGCGCCGATCGCAGGGCGCGGCCGCTTCGCGTGATCATACGGATCGGGATACTCGATCTTGGACTCGTCGACCTCAGCATAGAGGATGTCCCCCGGCATATCGAGGTAGACAGGCCCCGGCTTGCCGCTCATGGCGTGCTTGACGGCAAGGTTGATCAGCTCGGGAATGCGTTTCGTGTGATGCACGCGGTCGGCCCATTTCGTGCACGGCTTGAACATCGCGAGTTGGTCAATGTCCTGGAAGGCGCCGTGATGCCACGTTACGACCGGCGCCGCGCCACCGAGCGCGATCACCGGCGTGCAATCGGCCCAGGCGTGCGCGATTCCGGTCACGAGGTTCGTCACCGCCGGACCCGAAGCCGCCATACAGAACGCCGGCTTGTTCCGCAGCCGCGCATAGGCGAAGCCGGCCATGGCAGCCGCCTGCTCGTGGCGCACGTCGATACCGCGCAGGCCGAGTTTCATCGCGGCCTTCTCCACGGCCATCATGGGTGCACCCATGATGTAGAAGAAATCGCTCACACCTTCGTTCTTCATTGCTTTGGCAATGATGTCGGAACCAATAGCCATCGGGGAGTTCCTCTCTGATGATTTCTGTTTCGGCAGGCAGGCGCAGCGCGCGCTAGATCACCTGCTCCTTCTTGAGTGTGTCGAGATCGCCCTTCGACAGGCCGAGCCAGTCACCGTAGACATCGGCATTGTCCGCGCCGAGAATGGGCGAGGATTTCACCGGCACGTAGCTGTCGGAAAGTTTGACCGGCCAGCCCGGAATGACGACCTTGCCGCGCGCCGGGTGATCCACTTCGACGAAGATCTCGCGCTCACGCATGCTCGGCTCGTTCATGAGCTCATCGGTGTCGAGCACGGCACCGCACGGCACACCCTGCTCGCCGAGGATCTGCATAGCCTCGTGCTTAGTATAGTCCTTGGTCCAAGCCTGGATGTAACCATTGATTTCAGCGACGATCTTCACGCGAAGTTGCGGCGTCGCGAAGCGCTCGTCGCCTTTCAGATCCTCACGTCCGATCACCTTAAGCAGGCGCTCCCATTGAATGTTGTTGGCTCGGCTTGTGTAGATATAGACGTAATCATTCGGCCCGCCCGGCTTGCACTTGAACACATCCGACGGCGCATTCGTGCCGAGCACGACCTGATTGCCCATGCGCGGACATGGCTTTTTGTGCAGAAGCTGCGAGGCGTAGGCAATGCGGCAGTAATTGACCATTGCATCCTGCATTGCGACTTCGACCTTCTGGCCGCGGCCGGTCGCCGTGCGTTGGTAGAGGGCCGCAAGAACACCGATGCACGCGTGCAGGCCCGTGCCTGTATCACCGAGCGTGACGCCGGGCTTGATCGGCTTGCCGTCACCTTCGCCCGTGATGCTCATGACGCCGCCCGCCGCCTGCGCAATCATGTCGAAGGCGAGGTGCTTCTCGTAAGGGCTGCCTTTGCCGAAGCCTTTGACCGTCGCGTAGATGATGCGCGGATTGATGCGCGAGACTTCTTCATACGAGAAACCCAGCTTCTCAATGACACCGGGCGCGAAGTTCTCCGCGAAGATATCCGCCTTCGCAATCAGCTTGCGCAGCATGTCCTTGCCGCGCTCATCCTTGAGATTGAGCGTGACCGAGCGCTTGTTGGCATTGAGCAGCATGAAATAGTAGCTGTCGACGCCCTTGATGTCGGTCGAGGCACCGCGACCCTGCTCGCCGCCGACGGGGTTTTCGATCTTGATAACGTCCGCGCCGAGCCACGCGAGCGTCTCGGTGATCGACGTGCCGGCCTCGAACTGTGTGAGATCGACGACTTTGATTCCTGCCAGCGCAGTGCGGCCGGCTTCTTCCCTGCCTGGGGACGACATGGCTCCTCCCGGAAGCTTGTTGTTTGGCTATCCGAGAGTTTGCTTCGTGCGCGGAGCAGGCGCAAGCGCGCACCACGCGCTGCATGACTGCTAGGCGCCTCAGCTACGCCGCTGCGGTCCCCAATCCGCGATCCACAATGAGAATGCTGTCGCGATGCCATAAACAGCCATCGCTACACCGACGAGCGCAAACAACTGCCACGCCGGCGCATTCATGCTGACGAGCCACAAGCCACCGATCAGCACGACGAGCAGGCGCGCCGTTCCCGCCAATACGGGCCCGAGGATCTTCCCGGAACCCTGTGAGGCAAAATAGAGGCAGAGACCAAGACCGAACAAGCCATAGAAGGGGCCCGCCCAGCGCAAATACGTGCTCGCAGATGCGAGAATGGCGGGATCGCTCGTGAACAGGCCCGCCCACAGCTGCGGGTAAAGCGTGACGACGAGCCCGATGACCGAGAGTCCTAGCGTCGAGACGATGCCCGCTGTCCATGCGACGCGGCGCGCCCGCGCGACGTCACCAGCACCGATGGCCATACCGACCATGGGCACGCTCGCGACGCCAATCGCGAATGTGATCGGGATCAGCAGGAACTCGAGGCGTGCGCCAATGCCGTAGCCTGCGAGCGCCTCCGTGCCGAGTTCCGAGACGAGGCGCGTGATGATCAGAATGGACAGGATCGTCTGCAGCGGCGAGATGCACGCGATAGCGCCGACCTTGAGAATGTCGCGCAGCATGTCCCACGAGACGGAGAGCGTTGAAAGTTTCAACGTGATACGTGCACGCCCCGAAGCCAGGTGCCAATAGAGATAGAGCGCCCCTGCCGAGAACGCGATCACCTGACCGAGCGCAACGCCCGCCATCCCCAGTCGCGGTATGGGTCCGAGACCGAGGCCGAGCACTCCACCCAATATGATCTGCGCGGCGGCAACAACCAGCAGCACGATCGATGGGACGACCATGTTGCCGGTGCCCCGGAGGATCGAAGCGAAAGTGTTCGCGAGCCAAATCGACGGCGCGCCGAAGAACACGACATTCGAATACGCAAGCGCCTCGGCCAACACACCATCGCGACCACCGAGCAGCTTGTAGATGGCCGGACCAGCGAGCTGGAACAGCGCGAAAAAGAAAAGCCCCGCGGTGGCACCGATCAGGAATGCGTGTTGTGCGAGTGCAGCGGCGCGATCCAGATTGCCTGCACCGAGCGCGCGGCTGATCGCGGAAGAGATACCGCCACCCATGGCGCCCGACGACATGGTCTGCTGGAGCATGACCATCGGAAATACGAGCGCGAGGCCGGCGAGCGGCAACGTGCCGAGCAATCCGACATAAGCCGTCTCGGCGATGGCGACAAGCGCGGTCGCCACCATGGCAATGCTCGTCGGCAAAGCGAGACGCAGCAGCGTCGGCAGGATGGCGCCGGCCAGCAGAGGGTGTGGCGCTGCACCGCCCGCCGGCGGTGGCGCAATCGACGTCGTGGTCATGGCAGTTCTCTCAGGCCTTGCTTGGGACGCTCGCAGCAGCGAGGCGCGCGACAGGACGCTCTGATATCGGCCAATGCAGCAAGGCCGCGATCACGCCGAGCGCAACCGAGATCCACCACATCGCGTCATAGGATTTCGTGAGATCGAACAGGCGCCCGGCGAGCCAGACACCGAGGAACGAGCCGATCTGGTGCGAGAGAAAGACGAAGCCGAACAGCATCGACATCCACTGCGTACCGAAGAATGTCGCAACCAGCCCGCTCGTCGGCGGGATAGTCGAGAGCCAGAAGATCCCGAGCAGCCCGCAGAACGCAATCACGGTGAACGGCGTCAGCGGCATGAAGAGGAAGCCTAGGAAGATCACGGCGCGCGCCAGGTAGATGAGGCTAAGCAGCCGGCGCTTTTCGATGTAGCGCCCCGACTGACCGGCGAGGAAAGTGCCGATGATATTCGCGATGCCGACGACAGAGAGCGCGAATGGTCCGACCCAGCTCGGCAGCCCTTGATCGACTGCGAAGGCCGGCAAATGCACAACGATAAAGGCGACGTGGAATCCGCACACAAAGAAGCCAGCGGTGAGCAGCCAGTAGCTCGAATGCCTGAAGGCTTCGCGCAACGCTTCTCCCAGCGTCTGATCGCGCACTGGACCGTCGACGCGCACGGGTTTGCCGCCGATCGGCCACGCGAGTGGAATGAGGAGGGCCGTGATTGCGATGAGCCAGAGCAGGCTCGTCTGCCATCCCGTGTACTCGATGAGAAAATGCATGAGCGGCAGCGAGACGAAGCTGCCGATGCCGGCCGCCATGCCGATCGAGGCAATCGCGGAAAGGCGCTTCTCCGGCGGTGCGAGCCGACCAATGGTACCGACAAGTGACGTCACGCCCGTGCCGCTGACGCCAATACCCATGAGAATGCCGGCGATGAGCAGATCAGCCGGCGTGCTCGCCGCATACATGAAGTAGAGGCCGGCGATCGTCGCCAGCACACATGCCACGACGACGCGGCCAGCGCCGAACATATCGATCAGCGCACCGGAGAACGGTGCACCGATACCCATGAGCAACTGCGACAATGCAATGGAGAGCGCGAAAGCCTCGCGCCCGACACTGAGCGCCGAAGTCACCGGCTGAAGGTATAGCCCCATGGATTGCGAGCGGCCCATGGAGACGCCGACAATGGTGCCGACAATCAGAATGAGCAGCCAGAGAGGAAGAATTGGTTGGGTCGAGGACGTGCGCATGAGCTTGCCCCGTTCAAAAGAGAATATCTGCGGATCACCTTTGCAGCGGTCAACCAGCAGGAACCTGCATCACGAGGCACGTCGTCGTGCCGTGCGCATAGAGTTTACCTTCGGCATCTAGCAGGCGCCCTTCAGCTGTCGCAATGCGCCCGCCTGCGTGGATCACCTTTGCTTCACACCGCAGCTTTCCGGTGCTCTCGTGCACCGCGCGCACGAAGCTGACGGCGAGATCGACCGTCGTAAACCCTTGCCCCGCTTTCAGCGTCGAATGCACGGCGCAACCCAGTGCCGAGTCCAAGATGGTGGACATCCATCCGCCGTGAATTGTGCCGAGCGGATTGCGGAAGCCATTGCGTGGGATGCCCTCGAATACGGCGCGGCCCGGCTCGGCTTCGACGAGAATGAAGTCGAGAGCCTCGCAGATCGGTGGCGCGGGAAATTTTCCGCTCATCATCGCTTGCAGGAACTCGATGCCGGACATCGCCGTCGCCGTCTTGAAGTCCGTAACGCCGAACGTCACCGGCCGACCCGCGAGCCGCTCGATCGGGCTCTTGTCAGTGCTCATGATCTTTGTTCCATTTGCTGCATATGCAGATACGGGGCGTGCGGTTCTTGGGTCATTCAGCAATACGTTCGATGGCGACGTCGAGCGCATCATGAAGTGTGGCTGTCTCTTCCTCGCCAATGAGCTTGATCACTTGGTTCTGTGCTTCCCGCCATGCCGGACGCGCACGATCAAAGGCCTGCCGACCTGCTTCGGACAGACTGACCCAGCGCACGCGCCGATCACGCCGGTCCGGCTCGATCACGACTAATCCCTCACGATGAAGCGGCTGCAGGTTCCGCGTGAGCGTGGTCGGATCCATGCAGAGTTGCTCGGCAAGCGGCCCGATTGCCATCCGATCCGTGGAGGTGAGGCTGGCGAGCACGCCGAACTGCGTGATCGTCACGCCCGTCGGCTCGAGATGGTGATCGTAGATCTGCGAAATGCGGCGCGCCGCCTTTCTGAGACGCATCGCCGTGCATCCTCGAACGCGTCGTGGCTGAGCTGACCTGTTCGCTTCCATGTGGACCATATATCTGCATATGCAGGCATTTGCAAGGCCTCAAGTGACGCTTCCACTGATACACGGCGACGCTATCTATGCGGGGCGGCGCCATCGGATTGCGCATCCGGCGGCGTTTCATCCAACGCGACAGTGAGATATGCGCCTTCGGTCCCGACAATGCGGACCCACGTTCCAGCGCTGCAATCCGGACCACGCGCGCGCCAGACCGTATCGCCGACTCGCACCTTGCCTTCGCCACCGGCGATGCTGTCGGTCACGCGCACCTTGCGGCCGATGTATTGCGCCTCGCGCTGGTTCAGCAATGGCTGATCGCTGCGCCCGACTGCGCTCCGCGTCCATGCGATGTCGATGACGAGATCGAGCGCCAGCATGGCGACACACGCCGCAATGAACCACCAGCCGGTGGCATTGCCCCTGAGCACCATCCACGCGCCAGCCACACCGAACGGCACGGCGATCCATGGCAGCATCAATCCCAGCAGGCCGATCAGCCATGCAAGGCCACCGGGATCATTCTCAGGCCGAGACACGCTCCACCATCAGCACGGCATCATGCACATCTTTCACGCGAACGCGCGTGCCTGCGGGTGTATCCTCGCCTTCGGCCTGCCAGAGCGTATCGCCCACGCGCACACGACCGCGACCGCCCTTGATGGCCTCAGCAACCACGAACTCGCGACCGACATACTGATGGCTGCGCACATTCAAATCGGGCACATCGGTGATGTTTACGTGGGCGCGTGCGTATTTGCGGACGGCAAAGGCGGTCGCGATGGAGAACGCGGCGAAGATGATGAGCTGCCACGGCCAGGAAATGTCAGTGGCGAAAACGATCGCGCCAACGGCGAGCGCGGCCGTTCCGAACCAGACCATGTTGACGCCGGGCACCACCGCCTCGAGGCCATACAGGATCAGCGCGAGAATGAGCCAGCTCCAAGGCCCCAGTCCGGAAAGGAATGACATTAAGCTCATGGCGCAAATCCAGCTTGATGATCGACACGCGTGAAAGTGCAGCGGCGGAAGCGGCAGCGTACTCAGAATACAGGGAGAATAGCCGAAGAGGTAGGCGCCCGGCAGTTAGGCCGGGCGCCAAACATCATGCGCCTGCCCGCGGGACGCTCCCGGAAATGACGCGGCCACCCGTCGGGCGGGACGGCGAACTATCGCCACCGCCGAAGGCCGCGCCCGCGATCTCGGCAATGCCCGCAATCGAGCCAATCACGGAAGACGCCTCGAGCGGCATCATCAGCACTTTCTGATTGGGCGAGCGCGCGATCTGTTCGAGCGCCTTTACGTAGTTGTTGGCGACGAAGTAATTGATCGCCTGCACGTTACCGGCAGCAATCGCCTCGGACACCATCCTTGTCGCCTCCGCTTCGGCCTGAGCCGCACGTTCACGCGCCTCGGCCTCTCGGAAGGCGGCTTCCCTCTTGCCCTCGGCTGC
>JAEYYJ010000212.1 GCA_023430845.1 Pseudomonadota bacterium | reverse complement strand
CCGGCGGCCAGTGCGCGTCGCATGACCTCCGCTTTACGCGTATCGATGGAGATGAGCGCTTTCGTGCGCCCCGCAAGTCCTTCGATAACGGGAAGGACGCGGCGCAACTCTTCCTCGATCGATACAGGCTCGGCGCCCGGTCGCGTCGACTCGCCGCCGATGTCGAGGATGTCTGCGCCCTCGGCCTCGAGCTGTAGCGCATGGTCAATCGCTGCATTCGCGGAGGTGAAAGCACCACCATCGGAGAAACTGTCCGGTGTGACATTGACGATGCCCATGATGCGCGGCCGATCGAGCGAGAGACCGGCGAGCGGTTGCCGCGGCGCTTCATGTTGCATGAGAAGGCAGGCGATCTCGCTCTCATATCGCGCGCGTTCGCGTGCCTCGGCGGCGGGAAGGAGCATCGCTTCGTCGCGCGCCACTTCCATGCGCACGATGATCTCGGCTGCACAGGCAGCAATGTCAGCGCGTCCCGCGACGCGGATGAGCAGATCCGAGATTTCATCCGACTGGAATGACGGCATCAGCGCTGTGGGGCGCAGATAGCTTCGCGGTTGGCCCGGTTGGCTCATGTTTGTTTTCCGAAGTACGACCAATCTTGGCCGCAGCCCATTCTATCGAAAGCAATCGGGCCCCGCGAGGGGCCCGATTCTATTCTTCGGTATTGGTAAGTCGCGCCGCCGTCAGGTCGGCTGGGGTTCCATGCCGCCATCGCTCTCCGGCCGCTGCGGACGAATGCGACCGGCAACGGGGACCGCCGAGCCGGTCGGTCCCTTGGTCGAGTCGTCGTCTGTCGGCCGCACGATCTTCTCGCCGCGCATGACAGTCAGGCACTCTTCGCCCGAGATCGTCTCGTGTTCCATCAGGGCCTGCGTGATGGCTTCGAGTGCCTCGCGGTTCTCACCGAGCACCTCCCAGGCCTTCGCCTGGGCCGTCGTCACGATGCGGCGAATTTCCTCGTCGATCAGACGCGCCGTTTCTTCGGACATGTTCTGGCGCTGCGTGATCGCATGGCCGAGGAACACTTCCTGCTGGTTGTCGGTATAGCGGAGCGGCCCGAGCTTTTCGCTCATACCCCACTCGGTCACCATGCTGCGCGCGAGGCCTGTCGCCTGCTGGATGTCGCTCGAAGCGCCGGTGTTCAGGTGCTCTTTGCCGTAGATGATCTGCTCGGCGACGCGCCCGCCAAACGTCATGACGAGGCGCGCCTCGCACCACTGCTTGGAATAGCTGAGCTTGTCGCGCTCAGGCAGACTCATCGTTACGCCGAGCGCGCGCCCGCGCGGAATGATCGTGACCTTGTGCAGGGGATCATTACCGGGCACGAGCAGGTTCAGAAGAGCGTGGCCGGCTTCGTGATAAGCCGTCGCGAGCTTCTCCTCCTCGGTCATGGCCATGGAGCGCCGCTCGGCACCCATCATGACCTTGTCCTTGGCATCCTCGAACTCGACCTGCGTGACCATGCGCTTCGAGCGCCGCGCTGCGAGCAGAGCGGCTTCGTTGACGAGGTTCGCGAGATCGGCACCCGAGAAGCCGGGCGTTCCGCGCGCAATGGTCTTCGCGTCCACATCCGGCGCGAGCGGCACCTTGCGCATGTGCACGCGCAGGATCTTTTCGCGGCCGACGACATCGGGGTTCGGCACCGTGATCTGCCGATCGAAGCGGCCGGGACGCAGCAGCGCCGGATCGAGCACGTCCGGACGGTTGGTCGCGGCGAGAATGATAATGCCCTCGTTCGCTTCGAAGCCGTCCATCTCGACGAGCAACTGGTTCAGCGTCTGCTCGCGCTCGTCATTGCCGCCGCCGAGGCCGGCGCCGCGATGGCGACCCACGGCGTCGATTTCATCGATGAAGATGATGCACGGGGCGTTCTTCTTCGCCTGATCGAACATGTCACGCACGCGGCTCGCACCGACGCCGACGAACATCTCGACGAAGTCCGAGCCCGAGATCGTGAAGAAGGGCACGTTCGCTTCGCCTGCGACAGCGCGCGCGATGAGCGTCTTACCGGTACCCGGAGGACCGACGAGCAGACAGCCGCGCGGAATGCGTCCGCCGAGCTTCTGGAACTTCTGCGGATCACGAAGGAACTCGACGATCTCCTGAAGATCGACCTTGGCCTCGTCGACGCCGGCTACGTCCTCGAACGTGACGCGACCGTGCCGCTCCGTCAGCAGCTTTGCCTTGGACTTACCGAAGCCCATGGCCCGGCCGCCGCCCGACTGCATCTGGCGCATGAAGAAGATCCACACCGCAATCAGAAGCAGCATGGGGAACCAGGAGAGCAGCACGTTGAAGATCGACGGGACGTCCTCATCCTTCGGACGGGCCGAGATGCGCACGCCCTTCTTGTTCAAGCGCTCGACGAGAGTCGGATCCTCGGGCGCAAAGCTCGTGAACGAGCGCGACTTGTCGGAGTATTGCCCGGTCAGCCGGTTGCCCTGGATGGTCACCTCGGAGACGTTACCGGCGTCAACCTGGGCCAGCAGCTCGGTGTAGCTGATCTCGTTGCCGCGTCGCTGCTGCGACGGGTTCTGGAACATATTGAACAGCGCGATCAGAAGAAGGCCGATAATGACCCAGATCGCGAAGTTCCGAAAATGCGTGTTCATGTGCACCCCTTCCTGGTGGCACCCGATCGTCCGCGGCAGTGCTCGAGCCCGCGCGGATCGCTTGGCCTCGGGAAGGCCCGGTCCACAAGTGTTGCGCTTAAGATAGGTTGACGAGCCATGTTTGCCAAGAATTGGTGCACGAATCGTACCCTATGCCACTGATCTTGCGCAAAGTGGGTGAACGACGGCCAACA
>JAEYYJ010000395.1 GCA_023430845.1 Pseudomonadota bacterium | reverse complement strand
GCGAGCAGTCGGGGCGCAGCACTGCGCGCCGCCGGGCGGGCGTCAGGTGGCGTGAAATCTTCAAGTTCGAGAATGATCACATCGGCACCGCTCGCCCGCGCGGTACTCTCCTCGGCATTCGGCCCGCCGACGAAGAGCCAGGAGCGCAGCAACGGAACCTGATCGGCAGCGATCATGGAACGCCCGCCTAGACGACAACCGGGGTCGCGACCTGCGTGCCGACGCGAAATACACGGCGATAGCGCGCGATCTCATCAGGCGGCCCGACGGCCTTGGTCGGATTGTCCGAAATTTTCACTGCCGGCTGGCCGTTCGCCGAGATCACCTTGCACACGATCGAGAAGGGATCGAGCCCGCCGTTCGGACCGAGGCCGCGGAAGTCGTTGGTGAGCAGCGTGCCCCAACCGTAGCCAATGCGAATGCGGCCGTGGAAGTGGCGATGGATCTTGTGAATGAGGTCGACATCGAGCCCATCGGAGAAGATGGCGAGCTTCTTTGCTGGATCCTGGCCGTTCTTCTTCCACCAGGCGATCGCCATCTCGCCCCCTTCGATCGGATCGCCGGAATCGACACGAACGCCGGTCCAACGCGCGACCCATTCGGGCGCCTTGTCGAAGAAGTTCTGCGTGCCATACGTGTCCGGCAGAACGATACGTAGATTGCCTTCATACGCGTCCTGCCAGTCGGCGAGTACTTCATAGGGCGCTTCGGCAAGCTCGCGGTCGTCTCCCGCCAGCGCCGCATAGACCATGGGCAGTTCGTGGGCGTTCGTGCCGATGGCCTCGACCTCGCGGTGCATGGCGATGAGGCAGTTCGACGTACCGGTGAAGGCCTTGCCCAAGCCTTCCGTGCTCGCCTGCACGCACCAGTCCTGCCAGAGGAAGCCGTGGCGCCGCCGCGTGCCGAAATCAGCGATGCTCAGGTTCGGCAGCGTGCTCAGTCGCTGGATGTTTTCCCACACCCGCGTCATGGCGCGCGCATAGAGCACCTGCAGCTCGAACTTGCCGAGCCCCTTGGTCACGGCGCGGCTGTGCAGCTCCATGATCACGGCGAGCGCGGGGATCTCCCACATGGTGGTTTCGATCCACGGGCCCTCGAAGGTCAGCTCGTACTGGTTGCCGCGCCGTTCGAGGTGATAGGCCGGAAAGCGGAAGTCCTCAAGCCACTCGATGAAGTCCGGCGAGAACATCTGGCGCTTGCCATAGAACATGTTGCCGCGCAGCCAGGTGGACTCGCCACGGCTCAGCGAGAGTGAGCGGATGTGATCGAGTTGCTCGCGCAGCGCCCCCTCGTCGATGAGGTCGGCCAGCGGCACACTCGCGGTGCGGTTGATGATGCCGAACGTCACCCGCGTGTCGCGATGACGCCGGTAGATCATCTGCGCCATCAACAGCTTGTAGAAATCGGTGTCGAGCACCGAACGGACGATCGGATCGATCTTCCAGGCGTGGTTGTAGACCCGGGTCGCGATGTCGGTCATGGCCGCATTCCAAGAAATTTCGGCCAAAGGTCGCAAATCGACGGCACGGGCGCAACCCGCCGACCATGCACACACGGTGGCGCAGGGCGCGCTCAGCGCCGGTCTCATCACGAGTTGCAGCAGCGGTCCCAGAAATGGCTTCGGGGCAGGACCGGGCGATGGTCCTGCCCCGAAAGCTGCACCTCGAGTCCGTCCGCGATTAATTTTCGAGGTGCTGAATGGGATCCATGGGCTTCACGCCCTGGCGGATTTCGAACCGAAGCTGGGGCGTGTCGACACTGCCCGTCGCGCCGGCCTTGGCGATGACCTGCCCGCGCCGCACGGCTTCGCCCTGCTTCACATTCAGCGAGTCATTGTGCGCGTAGGCGGTGATCCAGCCGCCGTCGTGGCGAATAAGGAGCAGGTTGCCATAACCCTGCACACCGTCGCCGGCGTAGGTCACGATGCCGGCCTCGGCGGCGTGCACGTCAGCGCCGCGCGGCAGAGCGATGTTGATGCCGTCGTTCTGACCGCCGCCCTGAGGTCCGAAGTTCGAGATGATCTTGCCGCGCGCCGGCCAACGGAACTTGGTCGTGGCAGGCGACGCCTTGGGCGTCGGCGGTACAGCCGCATCGCGGACGGGGGGCTCCGCTCTTGCGAGCGGCGGCGCTGCCGGCGCGGCATCCGTCAACGATCCACCAGGCGGCGTGTGCGCATTGGCATCGATTGCCGCTGTCCGCGGACGACCGTTAATGATGGTCGGCACGATCGGCGTGACGCCATTCGGGCCGTCGGTTGCAAGCTTGCCGGACGGCGGCGGCGCCGCCGGAGCGGATGCCACGGGGGCTGCATCGCCAGGACGCGGCACCTTCAACACCGTGCCGGGTCTCACGCGCCGGGGATCCGTGATCTGGTTGACGCGCTCGAGCTCATTGAGGCCGACATTATGCTTCCGCGCGACGGCATAGAGGCTGTCGCCCCGCACGACGGTGTAGGAGCCCGTCCAGCCGCTCGGATCGACCGCCGCGACAGGTCGCGGTGCCGTCGTTGTGGCCGAAGCGGGCGCCGGCATGGCAGCCGGTGTCGACGGATCGGTTTCAACGAGTGGCGGCACGATGGGCCCTGCCTCGTGGTGCGGCAGACGCGGCTCGGGACGCTCGCTGCGCGGCGGGAATGCGGGCGGCGGCATCGCAACAGGTGGCAGGGCTGCAGGCGGCGGGGCCGGCTCGGCCATGGGCGCCGACGGCAGAGACGCGACACGGCGCGTCGGCGGCGCACTCGCCGAGGGTACGACGAGTTTCTGGCCAATGCGGAGCTGCGCGTTCCGCAGGTTGTTGGCACGCATCAGCTCGGCGACGGAAACGCCGTGCTTCCTGGAGAGCGCATAGAGCGTGTCGCCTGACACGACCTCGATGGTGTTACCTTCCACCGGCGCGGCGGAAGCGTGCGGTGCAGGGTCGAACGCCGCGCGCGGTGGTGCTGGCGCTGCGACAGGTACGGGATCGGCGCTGCGGTACGGTGCAGACGCAGCCGGTGGCGTGTACTGCGGCGCCGCTCCCGAATGTGGAACGCGGTCGTATGCGCCGGACAATTCCGATACGTGCACGCCGCGCTCACCCTCCGGCGAGACCGGCGTCCCGCGATTGCTCTGGCGCCACTCTTTGCGCGCAGGCGGCTCATAAGGCGGACTGTAAGGCTGCTCCACGCCCGCACTTTCCGGCGGGTTGTACGGCTGCCCATAAGGTTGGCCGTACGGCTGGCCATAGGGCTGCCCGTAGGGTTGCCCCTGCGACTGGCCATAGGCGCGCTCATCACCGAGCGAATTCGAGCCGCGGTTCTGATAGACGGGCTCGCGAGGAATGGGGACGCTGCTCGTCGAAGGGCCCCCGTTGTAACTGAGCGAGGGCATCTCGAAACCGGCACTGCAACCACCGGCCGCCATCGCCAACACAAGAACGGCCGCGCCCCGAAATGCGGTGGCGGGCCTTGGCAGACGCTCACACAAACGCACAATACGCAACATATGGTACACCCCTCTACGCGCCTTCAGTTAACCGTGAATTGGTTAATCGGCCGTTAAGGAGATCGACGTCGGTGTCGTTGGCTCACTCCCGGGGATGTGGATGGGAGATTTTGAGTCTTCGGCACGGGACGCGCTCCTAGTGCTGCAGAGTGAGCGACATCGTTCTCGGCCGATGGCCAAGGTGCGATGCCTTTCGAGAAGGCTCTCCGTGATGAAAACGAGATACGCGACGCGGAGAACGAGCCGTCTCTTCCTAGCGCGCGATTGTGCGAGGCG
>JAEYYJ010000382.1 GCA_023430845.1 Pseudomonadota bacterium | reverse complement strand
TGACGCTCGCCTGCAATGCCTGTGCGGTGCCTGCGCGCTCAGCAGGAATATTCTGCGCGATGAAGTGAACGGTGCCGAGATGCGTCGCACCGAAGGTGAGCGCGTGCAGGATCTGCAAAATGATCAGCGCGGCGAGTGGCGGATCGAATGCCATGGCGATCCAGCGCACGATGGCCGCGATGGCGCCGAGAGCAATCAGGCCGAGCGGGCTCAACACTTTGAGCACTGCGCCGGAGCGGGCGAAGAGCATGATCTCGGCGATGACGGCGATGGCCCAGAGCACGCCTGTCCACGTCGCGGAAAGGCCGAGCCCGTGCCAGTGCAGCACGCCGTAGACGTAGAAGACAGCATGTGCGGCCTGCACGAGACCTGCGGCCGCGAGGAAGAGCAGGAAGAGCGGCGATGTGACGAGTTCCGCGACATCGGCGCGCGAGATGCGGGGCCGTGATGGGCCTGCGGTAGCGCTGCCCTCCGGCCGCGGCAGGACGTGAGCTGCCAAAGCTGTCATCACGACGGCGCCGATGATGAGCCAGATGATGACGCTGCCCGTCCATCGCTCGATGGCTGCGCCGCCGATGAGCGTCGCCGCGATGAAGCTGATCGAGCCCCAGAGACGCATGCGGCCGTAGTCGAGGCCATGGGCACGCACGGCGCGCATGGCGAGTGTCTCGGTGAGGGGCATGATGCTCGATGTCGTGAGCATCATGAGTGTGGTGAGCAGAATGATGGGCCAGAGGTGGAAGCTCTGCGAGAGCAGCACCGTGCAGGCAAGGCCACTCCACGCGAGAATGATGACCATGCGGCGATGATCGCCGGAGCGGTCGGCGAGATAGGCGACGACTGGTGTTGCGACAATGCGTATGAAAAGCGGCAGTGCGCCGGCGATGCTGATCTCGGTAACGCTGAGCCCGCGCGCGTCGAGCCAGAGCGGCAGGAAGGGCGTCTGCAGGCCGACGATCAGGAAGATTGCCCAGTAGAAGAGCGAGATCCGGGCGGCGAGCATGGCGCAAGTTCTCGCTCTCGGCAGTGGCTTCCCGGAAAGCGTGGCCCTCGCTCAGACCGCGCGGGTGATGATCTTGGCGAACTGGGCGGGGTCCGTGTTGCCGCCGGAGATGATAGCGCCGACCGCGCGGCCTTGGACTGGCACCTTGCCCGTGAGAATGGCGGCAAGGCTCGCGGCGCCGCCGGGCTCGACGACGAGCTTCAATTCCTCGAAGGCAAAGCGCATGGCGTCGCGCACTTCGTCGTCCGTCACAGACACGCCGCCTTTCATGAGAGCGCGGCCTATGGCGAACGTATGCACGCCCGGTGTTTCCGCCATGAGCGCGTCGCAGATGGAGCCCGAAAGGCGGTCGTTGCGCTCGGGCTTGCCGCTGGCGAGCGAGCGGGCGAAGTCATCGAAACCGGCGGGCTCGACCGTCCACATGTCGGTCGCCGGGCTCGCGTCCTTGACCGCGACGGCGATGCCGCTCGCGAGGCCGCCGCCCGAAACGTTGACGAGCACGGCATCGAGCTTCACGCCGCGGCGTGCTATTTCAGCCATCATTTCGAGACCGGCAGTGCCCTGGCCGGAGATCACGTCAGGGTCGTCGAAGGGCGGCACGAAAATGGCCTTGCGCTCCTCGCAGAGTGCTTTCGCGATGGCGTCGCGGTCCTCGCGCTCGCGGTCGTAAGGCACGACTTCGCCGCCGAAAGCCTTGGTCCGCGCAACCTTGATCGGCGGGGCGTCCTTCGGCATGACGATGGCGGAGCGGAGCCCGCACAGTGTGGCTGCCGCGGCGACGCCCTGAGCATGATTGCCGGAGGACGAGGCGACGACACCGCCAGGATAGGCTTTGGGATCGACCTTCGAGATCTTGTTATAGGCGCCGCGAAACTTGAAGGCGCCGACCCGCTGAAGGCTCTCGCATTTGAGGAACACGCGCCCGCCGACCTGCTTGTTGAGCGCGGGGTGCTCGAGAAGGGGCGTCGTGACGATGTGCGGCGCGAGGCGCTCGGCGGCGGCGCGGATCATATCGATCGTCACGGGAAGCGTGGGCATGGCGGGGCTCGTATCCTGGGGTGGGCGGCTGAGAGCGAATGCGCCCGCTCCATACACCAGGTGGGTCCATTAGGCCATGGATGTCGCGCTCGTGCGCGCGCTGTGGGCGGATTGCGCCCGGTTTGGGCCGATGCCGGGGATGGCCTTGAATCTTCACAATGTATTTCAGGTCCGGCGAAATCAGCTCTGGCGGCCCGGATTGAAGTATAGAAGTCTGACGGGGGAGAGTTCGCACTTGCAGCCACGACGCGGCGCGACTACCGGTGCAGCATGATCCCGACGCATGGTGTCATCGGCGCCGCGTCTGGAATGGAGGGACTGAAGATGGTGCGTCAGTATTTCGGCACCGACGGTATCCGGGGGCTTGCGAACACGGCGCCTATGACCGCCGAAATCGCGCTGAAGGTCGGCATGGCAGCCGGCAAGGTGCTCGCGCAGGGTGGCGGCCAGCGCCTCAGGGCAGTGATCGGCAAGGACACGCGCCTCTCCGGCTACATGATCGAGAATGCGCTGATGTCGGGGTTCACGGCCGTGGGCATCGATGTTTTCCAGCTCGGTCCCATGCCGACGCCGGCGGTGGCCATGCTGACGCGATCACTGCGCGCTGATATCGGCGTCATGATCTCGGCGTCGCACAACCAGTTCGCCGACAACGGCATCAAACTTTTCGACGCCAACGGCTTCAAGCTCTCCGACGAGGCGGAGATCGCGATCGAGGCATTGATCGATACGCCCGCAGCCGGTCTGCTCGTGCCATCGGACAAGATCGGGCGCGCGACGCGCATCGAGAGCGCGCAGGAGCGCTATATCGAGTTCGCCAAGCGCACGCTGCCGAAAAATCTGCGTCTCGACGGCCTGCGGATCGTCATCGATTGCGCCAATGGCGCCGGGTACAAGGTGGCGCCGCAAGCCCTGTGGGAGCTCGGCGCCGAGGTGATCCGGATCGGCGTCGATCCGAACGGCTTCAACATCAATGAGAAGTGCGGGTCGACAGCGCCCGAGTCGCTCCAGGAGAAGGTGCGCGAGCTCAGGGCCGACATCGGGATTGCGCTCGATGGCGATGCCGACCGCGTCGTGGTCGTGGACGAGAAGGGAACTCTCGTCGATGGCGATCAGCTTCTTGCAGTCATCGCGGAAAGCTGGCGGCGGCGCGGGCGCCTGCTCGGCGGCGGCGTCGTGGCGACGGTCATGTCCAACCTCGGACTCGAGCGCTATCTGACCACACTCGGCCTCACAATGATCCGAACGCCGGTCGGCGATCGCCACGTGGTCGAGCACATGCGCCGCAATGGCTACAACGTCGGCGGCGAGCAGTCCGGCCATATTGTGTTGTCGGATTTCGGCACGACCGGCGACGGCCTCGTCTCGGCGCTGCAGATTCTCGCGACGGTGGTCACGACAGGCAAGCCGGTGAGCGAAGTCTGCAACCGCTTCGAGAAAATTCCGCAGCTCCTGCGCAACGTGCGCTACGCCAATGGCTCGCCGCTCGAGGATGCGCGCGTATTGGCGGCGATCGATGCCGCGAAAGCGCAGCTCGGCGACAAGGGACGGCTGCTTATCCGCCCGTCCGGCACCGAGCCGCTGATCCGCGTGATGGCGGAAGCCGAGGACGAGCAGCTTGTCGCTACGGTCGTCGGAGATATTGTCGCTGCCGTGCAAAATGTAGCTCAGGTGGCCTGAGAAGCGCGCCGCAACATACCTTGGAGTACGCCTCGTGTCCGACGACATCCTGAAGCATCTCGACAACGGCGTGCTGACCGTGACGCTGAACCGGCCAGAGAAATATAACGCGCTGACATTCGAGATGTACGATGCGATCACCGAGATCTGCTCGAACGTACCTGCCGACGGCTCGGTGAAGGCCATTGTCTTCCGCGGCGCCGGCGGCAAAGCTTTTGCAGCAGGGACCGACATCTCTCTGTTCCGCAGCTTCGAGACGCCCGAGCAGGGCATTGCCTACGAGAAGAATGCCGACAAGGTGTTCACCGCGCTCGAGCGCTGCCCCGTGCCGACCATTGCAGCCATCACCGGCGCCTGCACCGGCGGTGGTGCGGGGATCGCGGCGTGCTGCGACATGCGCATTGCGACGCGTTCGTTGAAGTACGGATTTCCGATTGCGCGTACGCTCGGCAATTGCCTGTCGGCGGCGACGCTCGCGCGCCTCGTTGCCCTGATCGGCGAGGCAGGCGTGATCGATCTCATCTATACGTCGCGGCTCATCGAGGCCGACGAAGCGCTCCGCAAAGGTCTCGTCAACGAGATCGTCGAGGATCACGACGCTGTCGTCGCTCGTGCCGATGCGCTCGCACGCCAGCTCGCTGGACATGCGCCGCTGACCATGCGCGTGACCAAAGAGCTTTTGCGCCGCCTACGCCAGCGCCATCCGACGGTGGAAGACGACGACTTGATCGGCATGGTCTACACGAGCGCCGATTTCAAAGAGGGAATGGCCGCGTTCCTCGAGAAGCGGAAGCCCAACTGGCAAGGCCGCTGAAGGCGCACGTTCGGCCGCGCATGTCTGCGCAAAGGCTGGCGTTCGTCACACTTAAGTGAGTGACGTTCCGTAACATATCACCGCTTGCCTAAGCGATTGCTGCAGCGTACGCTTTGATTGCCCAAACAGGATCTCGAAACGGGACCGGAAAAAAGGGGCCATCAAAGGGAGGTTTCTCATGTCGCGTGTTTCACGCCGGCAGTTTCTGGCGTCGTCCAGCGCTGGCGCAATTGCAGCATCGACCGGCGGGCTTGCCGGTATTCTCGCAACCGGCCGCGCTCCGGCTTATGCTCAGCAAACCACGGTGCATTGGCTTCGCTGGAACGACTTCGTTCCTGCCTGCGACACGCTTCTGCGGCAGAAGCTGCTGCCAGAAGCCGAGAAGGCGCTGGGTATCAAGGTCCGCTACGAGACGGTGAACGGCAACGATCTACAGCCGCGCATCACCTCGGGCATCCAGTCGGGCGCCGGCCCTGACCTGATCATGCTCTTCAACAACC
>JAEYYJ010000381.1 GCA_023430845.1 Pseudomonadota bacterium | reverse complement strand
GGCAGTTTTCGCGATACGTGGATCGACAAAGTCGCCTCTGCGATCTCCGTCGCCGGTGTCTCCGTGCCGCACTACTGGCTCGGCATGGTGCTGGTCATCATTTTCTCGGCGCAGCTCGGCTGGCTGCCGCCAACCGGCGCCGGCCCCGGCGGCTCCGACAACTGGGTCTGGGACTGGACGCACATCCGCCACATGATCCTCCCCGCTGTCACGATGTCGGTGATCCCCATGGGCATCATCGCACGCACGGTGCGCGCGCTCGTCGCCGAGATCCTCTCGCAGGAGTTCATTGCCGGCCTCAAGGCCAAGGGCACATCCTCCTTCGGCATCTTCAAGCACGTCGTGAAGAATGCCGCGCCGACCGCGCTCGCCGTCATGGGTATCCAGCTCGGCTATCTTCTGGGCGGGTCGATCCTCATCGAGACGGTGTTCTCTTGGCCAGGCACCGGCCTCCTTCTCAATGACGCGATCTTCCAGCGCGATCTGCCGCTGCTGCAGGGGACGATCCTGGTACTCGCATGCTTCTTCGTCGTGCTGAACCTTCTGGTCGACGTGGTGCAGACCGCGATCGACCCGCGCATTGCCCGGAGCTGACGCCATGGTCCAAGCCGTCGCCCCCGCAATGATCGACGACGCAACCATCGAGCGCTCGCCCGGCTACTGGTCGACGGTGTGGCGTCGTTTCCGTCGCGATCCCGTGGCCATGATCGCACTCGGCGTCATCCTCCTGCTGATCCTGATCGCCATCCTTGCGCCGTACATCGCACCGCACGATCCATTCCGCGGCATGACGCTCCGGCGCCTCAGACCGCCCGGCACGCCGGGGCACTGGCTCGGCACGGACGAGCTCGGCCGCGATATGCTCTCGCGTCTGATCTACGGCGCGCGGCTTTCGCTCTTCATGGGCGTGACGCCAGTGTTCTTCGCGCTCTTCATCGGTTCGGCGATCGGCATCACGGCAGGCTATGTCGGCGGCTGGGTCAACAGCATACTTATGCGCACGATCGACATCATCTTCGCCTTTCCCTCGGTGCTGCTCGCGATCGCACTTTCTGGCGCCATGGGCGCCGGCATCGTCAACGGACTCATCTCATTGACGATCGTGTTCATCCCACCGATCGCGCGAATCGCGGAGAGCGTAACGACGAGTGTTCGCGGTCTCGATTATGTGGAAGCGGCGCGCGCCAGCGGCGCCGGGGGGCTTTCGATCGTGCGCAAGCACGTGCTCGGCAATGTGCTCGGCCCCATCTTCGTTTATGCGATGAGCCTGATCGCAGTCTCGATGATCCTCGCTTCAGGCCTCTCCTTCCTCGGCCTTGGCGTACGGCCGCCGGAGCCCGAGTGGGGCCTCATGCTGAATACGCTGCGCACGGCGCTCTACACGCAGCCCATGCTCTGCGCGCTGCCCGGCATCATGATCTTCATTACCTCGATCTCGTTCAACCTTCTGACGGACGGCCTGAGGTCGGCCATGGACATCAAGGCATAGCGATGGCGAGCGACACGGCACTAGCTTCACCACCTTCTCCAGCACGGACAGCGGGCGAGCCGGCGCACGCCCTGCTCGAGGCGGTCGAACTCGTGAAGCACTTTCCGATCAAGTCGGGATTGCTCGGGCGCGCCAATGCCGTCGTGCGCGCTGTCGATGGCGTAAACTTCTCCCTCTATCCCGGAGAGACGCTCGGCATTGTTGGTGAGTCCGGCTGCGGCAAGTCCACGACCGCACGCGTGCTCATGAACCTGATCAAGCCCGACAGCGGCAAT
This sequence comes from Pseudomonadota bacterium, assembly GCA_023430845.1. Classification (GTDB taxonomy): domain Bacteria; phylum Pseudomonadota; class Alphaproteobacteria; order Rhizobiales; family Hyphomicrobiaceae. The sequence continues at coordinate 10,656 of JAEYYJ010000381.1, read as the reverse complement.
GTCCTGCTGAACGGCCGCGCACCGGGAACGCCTGAGCTCTCGCTGAAAGAATTCCGCTCGCAAGTGCAGATGGTGTTCCAGGACAGCTATGCCTCGCTCAATCCGCGCCTGACCGTAGAAGACTCGATCGCATATGGACCGACCGTGCACGGGCTCGCGGGCGGTGAGGCGATCCGCCGTGCACGCCGGCTGCTCGATCGCGTCGGCCTCGATCCGCGCCGCTTTGCAGGCCGCTATCCGCATGAACTTTCCGGCGGTCAACGCCAGCGTGTGAATATCGCACGCGCGCTCGCGCTCGAGCCCAAAGTCATCATTCTCGATGAAGCCGTTTCCGCGCTCGACAAATCCGTCGAAGCGCAGGTGCTCAATCTGCTTCTTGATCTCAAGGACGAGATCGGCCTCACGTACATCTTCATCAGTCACGATCTCGAAGTTGTGCGCTTCATCGCCAATCGCGTGATGGTCATGTATCTCGGCCGCGTTGCCGAAATCGGCCCGACCGACGCGCTCTACACCGGCGGACGCCACCCCTACACGACGGCGCTACTCGGCTCGATGCTTTCCATGAACCCGGACGAGCGCACCATGGAGGCGCCACTCGCGGGCGATCCGCCGAACCCGATCGACCCACCGCCGGGTTGTCGCTTCCACACGCGCTGCGTCATGGCCGAGTCCGTCTGCTCGGCAAAGACACCCGCGCTCACGGTATGCGGCGCGGGCCACCTCGCAGCATGCCACATGGTCGATCCCACGTCCGGTCACAGCAAGGCCGCCGCCTGATGCACGCGGAGAAAGTTCAATGAACGCCCCGAGCGATCCGGTCCTCGATATTCGCGGCCTGACCGTCACCTTCGGTAGCGGGCCCAAGCCAGTGCGGGCGCTGGACGGTGTCGATCTCGCGCTCGGACGCGGTGAGGTGATCGCACTTCTTGGCGAGTCGGGCTCCGGCAAGAGCGTGACGCTGCGCTCGATCCTGCGCCTGCACCCGCCGAAGCGCTCGCGCATCGAGGGCAGCATCAAGGTCGAGGGTGTGGACGTCACGACACTCGAAGGGCGTGCGCTCGAGAACTTCCGCGGCAAAACCGTGTCGATGGTTTTCCAGGAACCCATGCTGGCCATGGATCCGGTCTATACGGTCGGCCAGCAGATCGTCGAGGCCGTGCGTAATCACGAGAAGATCTCGGTCGCCGACGCACGCAAGCGCGCGCTGGAGATGCTGACGCTCGTGCGCATCCCGAGTCCGGAGCGGCGCCTGCAGGCCTATCCGCACGAGATGTCGGGCGGCATGCGGCAGCGCGCGATGATCGCGCTCGCGCTTTCGAGCAAGCCGCGCATTCTGCTGGCCGACGAGCCGACGACGGCGCTCGATGCCACGGTGCAGGTGCAGGTTCTGCTGCTGCTGCGTGAGCTGCAGCGCGAGCTCGGGTTGTCGATGATTTTCGTCACGCACGACATCTCGGTCGCGGTCGAGGTGGCGGATCGCATTGCGGTCATGTATGCGGGCCGCATTGTCGAGACAGGCACGGTGCGCGATGTCATCCGTGCACCGCGTCATCCCTACACGATCGGCCTCCTGTCGACGCGCGCTCATGGCGGCCGACTCGAAGGTCACCGCCTGCCGGCAATTCCAGGGAGCCCGCCCGATCTGGCCAATCTGCCGCCGGGCTGTGCCTTCGCGCCACGCTGCGCACTTGCCGCCGACATGTGCCGGACGACGGTGCCGGAGCCCGTCGACCTCGGCAGCGGCCATCGCGTGCGGTGCCTCAGGACCGCCGACACCGTGGGCAAGATCGCGGCTCTGGCGCCGGCCGTGACTGCCTAGTGTGATCGTCGCGTAATTCGCCTATGCTTGCCGCTTCGTGCAAGCAGTGGCGAATTTCGAGATCGGGACCAGACTGATGCGCATCCGCGTGATCAATCCGAACACGACCGCGGCAATGACGGCGACGATCGCACGCGCCGCCGAGGATGCAGCCGCACACGGCACGACTATCGAGGCGGTCACCTCGTCGACCGGTCCCGTCTCCATCGAAGGCTACTATGACGAGGCCATGTCGCTGCCGGGGCTTCTGATGGAAGTGCGCAGGGGCGAGACCGAAGGCGCTGATGCTCACGTCATTGCGTGCTTCGACGATACCGGCCTCGATGCAGCGCGCCAGATTGCCAATGGCCCTGTAATCGGGATTGGCGAGGCGGCCTATCACGCAGCGACGTTGATCTCGAACCGCTTCACGGTCGTGACGACACTCGCGCGGTCGATTCCAGCTCTCGAGCACAATCTCATGAAGTACGGCTTCGAGCGGTGCGCGCATGTGCGCGCCGCAGAGGTGCCGGTCCTAGCGTTGGAAGATGAGCACTCGGATGCGCGTGCGCGGATCGACGAGGAGATTGCGCGAGCACTCGCTGAAGATCGCGCAGAAGCCATCGTGCTCGGTTGCGCTGGCATGGCCAAGCTCGCGCGCGATCTATCGGTGCAGCATAAATGCCCTGTCATCGACGGGGTCGGTGCTGCCGTAAAGCTCACCGAGATGCTCGTCGCGCTCGGGCACAAAACATCCAAGCGCGGCGGTTACGAGACGGGCCAGCCAAAAACGATCACCGGCCCGCTCGCGGGATTATTGAAGGAGGAGAGTGCGCGCTGACTAGAGGTCAGTGCGTCTCCAACGGTGCTTCCTCACCGGTCTGGATGGCGTCGATCACCATCTTGATCTCTTTCAGGAGGACCGCATCGTTGGAGTTGTCACCGTTCGAAGGCATGCCCTCGTCGGTCGAGTCGAGGCGACGCACGACGTCGGCCTCCCAGCGCTTCAGTGTCGCGATCTTCTGACCACGTGTCAGACCTACTTCCTTCTCGATATCCGACGGCCGATCGAAGACGGCTTCAGGGTCCTGGCGCGCCTTTTCAGGTTCGATGCGCATGATCTCTGACATTGTCGTTCTCCGTTCAATTGTGCGTCGAGGGGCGATCGGCGTGTCTCGTCGCTGCCCCATCGCAAACACAGCCTTGCATCGCGCAAAATGAACGCGTGGGCTGGAATTTGGGTTCCGTCAGAGCATGTCAGGAGACGGCAGTGCCGGAGGCGCCGTGCGCCTGATGCCGGCGCGGATTGAAGTAGGCCTGCTCGCCCTCTCCGGCCGCGCCGAGCTTGGCCTCAATCCGACAGACGACGCCCTTCGGGTCGAACTCCAGGCTCGCTTGAAGATGTGGCAGCTTGCCGGAACGCTCGAGCAGGAGGGTGCCGAAGCCGCGGGCGGCGGGGGGGGTCACAGGCGGTCCGCCGCGCTCGGTCCACAGGAGGATGATGCTCGGCGTATCACGCACGGCCGTCGTCCACGAGACGGTGACACGGCCCTCGGGTCGTGAAAGCGAACCGTGCTTGACGGCGTTGGTCGCGAGCTCGTGCAGCATGAGCGTAAGCTGGAGCGCTGTCTGAGGGGGCACGAACACGTCGTCCCCGAGAATCTCGACGTTGCTGGTCTCGCCGGCGCTGACCTCGATCTGCGACGTCGCGATCTCGCGCAGCGAGGCACCCGACCAGTGGGCCTCCGTGAGCATGTGATGCGCGCTCGACATGGACTGGATGCGACCATTGAGGCCGGCAACGAACTGCTCGATCGTCGAGGATGTGCGCGCCGTCTGCGCCACGATCGCCTGAACGATCGCGAGCGTGTTCTTCACGCGATGATTGAGCTCGCCCACCAGGAGATTGCGGACATCGTCGGACTTGCGTCGCTCGGTGATGTCACGGTTCGTCTCGACGACGAGACTGCGACCGCCCGTGCGGATCAGCTCCAGGCGACTGTCCACCCAGATCTCGGCGCCATCCTTCGAGGCCTGAAGCAGCTCGCCGCTCCACTTACCCTTTTCGTCGAGAACCTCGAGCATGGCATCGAGCTTCATCGGATAGCGCGTCTTCAGCAGCTCGGCAGGTATGCTTCCCAGCGCCTCGGCCTTGCCGTAGCCATAGAGCTCCTCGCACCCGCGATTGAAAAGAATGACCCCCTCGCCGAGCTCCCAAACGAGCATGGCTTCGTGGGACAGCTCGATGACGCGCTGATGCTTGAGCAGGCGCTCGCTCAAGCGCCGCTGATCGGTGATGTCGGTATCCGTACCGCACCAGAGAACGACGCGCCCCTGATCGTCGCGCAGCGGCATTGCGCGCGACAGAAACCAGCGGTAGGTGCCGTCGGCACCGCGCATGGGGAAGGTATCCTCCCATGTCTCGCCGCTCTCGAAGGCTCGTTTCAACTGCCGAACGACCCGCTCCGAAAAGTCGGCGTGAATGACGTCGTGCCAACCCTCGCCCGCCGACTCCACGGGATCCAATCCCGTGTAGTCGAGCCAGCGCTCGTTGTGCCAGAACACGTAACCCGACGGGTAAGCCATCCAGGCGAACTGGGCCATATTGTCGGCGAGCGCCCGGAAGCGCTGCTCGCTGACCTTGAGAGAGACTTCAGCCATCTTCTGGGCCGTGACATCACGCGAGACGCAAAGAAGATGCTCGACTTTGCCGCTAGCGCCGCGGACGGGATTTACGATGACATCCCACCACTTCGACGTGCCTTTAGCCGTCGGGCAAGCATCGCTGAAACGCACGATCTCGCCGCGCAGAGCATCGACCATCGCCTTCTGCACGGTCGGACGCGCGGCTTCGGGCCAAAGATCGGGCCAGTGCTGACCGAGGATGGAATCTCCTGACTCAAGCTCCAGAAGACCGCAACCGGCGGGATTGACGTAGTAGATAATCCCCTGACTATCGACGAGCTTCACGCAATCCGGGCTGGACTCCAGAAGCGATGAGGCGAGCCCCGTAGGAATTTCGGGCGGTCGGGCGGCGGAAGGGCGGGCGCCAGTCGGCTGCCTGCCGCGCATGTCGCCCTCATTGGCGTCAGGTGCATCGAGCTTGCCCGGCTTTTTCGACGTTGTCATGGCCAGCACCGAACCCCGATCGAATACTTCGTGCACTTCAGGCGTCGGCACGTCGCTGCGCGCGCGTACCCGCCCAGGGCCATGTTCGCTCCTGCCCCCCGCTTGACTGCCACAGCTACTGCGGGTGGCTCCAACTCACCGCAGTCTATCGTGCCAAGTGGAAGTTCCTCGAAGATATCCACGGGTCTTATTTGCACTCTTTCGATGAGATCAGCTCACCGGGTTGGATGCTCGGAACACCTCACGCTGCGGCTCCCCGTGGGCGGCCGCCGGCGCGCACGTCGAAAAACAGCGCCTGACTGATAACGGCCTTCACCATTTCCGGCTTGAAGGGCTTTGTGATCAGGAAGGTCGGCTCGGCACGCTCGCCCGTCAACAGGCGCTCTGGATAGGCCGTGATGAAGATGACCGGCATGTCGGCACCCTCGAGAATATCGTTCACGGCATCGATGCCGGAACTGCCGTCCGCGAGCTGGATATCCGCGAGCACGAGACCAGGCTTCGCCTTGCGCGCGAGATCGCCGGCTTCCTTGCGCGTCGTCGCGATGCCAACGACGTTGTGCCCGAGGTCGCCGACGATGCCCTCGATGTCGAGCGCGATCAGCGGCTCATCCTCGATGATGAGCACCTCGGCAGTAATCTGCTCTGCGATCTCGGCGCCAGCGACATCGACAAGTCGGCGAACCTCGTCCTCGGTCGTCCCGAGAATTTCGGCGATTTCGCTCGTCGGAAATTCCTCGAGTGCGGCAAGGAGAAACGCCTGACGCGGCAAGGGCGTCAGTGTCTCGATGCGACGTTCCACGACGCCACCGGGGGCAGCCTCCACGGGCTCGGGCACCTGATTGATGGGAAGCGCGCCCCATACCTTCACGAACGTATGGTAGAGCGCCGCACGAGGCAGGAGATCGCGGCGGAAAGTACGCTGGTCAGCGACCAAGGTTTCGAGCGTCGCTACGACATATGCGTCACCCCGATCCTGCGAGCCCGTCAAGGCACGGGCAAAGCGTCGGAGATACGGAAGTTGCGGCGCAATCTGGTCGGCAACAGAGATTGTCATCTGCGGCCACTCCCCCTGTGTTGAGGCTTGGGATCTTCTGGAGAAACTGAGGAGACCGGCGGCGTCTCGTATGATCCGCTCCGGTCATTACGACGAACAACGCGTCGGCCCGAAAATCGTTCCATCACCTACCCGTTTTATCCGGCCAAAGCCATCATATTGAAAGGTCGTTATTTTTCCGGCCGGCGACGCAAGGCAAGCAGACCTACCCGACGGCAATGCCGCGCGCCCGGGGAGCCTGATCACTACCGAAATCCTCGGCACCTTCGACGCCCATGAGCTCGGCGAGCTTACCACGCGCGCGATTGACCCGGCTCTTCATGGTGCCAACGGCGCAGCCGCACATGAGGGCGGCCTCGTCATAAGAGAAGCCTTCCGCACCGATCAGGATGAGAGCTTCGCGCTGCTCCGGCGACAGAACCGCGAACGCCTTCGTGAAATCCACGAGATCCATGTGTCCGGTCTGACTATCCTTGACACTCAATTGCTGAGCGAGCTCACCATCGTGGTCCTGTACCTCGTACTTCCGCTTGCGCAACTCCGACAGGTACGTGTTGCGCAAAATGGTGAAGAGCCACGCTTTCAGATTGGAGCCGGGATCGAAGCTCGCGCGGCTCTTCCACGCCTTGACCAGCGTTTCCTGGACAAGGTCGTCAGCCTGATCGGCCGCGCCGCAAAGCGATCGGGCAAAGGCGCGCAGGTTCGGAACGAGCGCTGCCAACTGGCTCTGCAGGTCCCCCGTGCTGCCTGCTGTCATTCCTTGTTCTCCGGCTTTTCCGCGGACTGCGTCTCCGACTTCGCCAACTCGTCGAGGAGCTTCGAGAACTTGTCGGGAAGGGGTTCGGCCAGCACCCGCCTGTACTCCTCGCGCAACTGATGCCCGATGAGTCCCCGTGCTTCTTCCGGTAAACCGGTCTCCGGCGCGGCCTCGGCCGACAACATGTTCACAATCCTGGCCTCTTGCCGCATTTCCTTGTCACTCTGCTTCTGATCGTCTGCCATTCTTCCCCCCATACCCCGTTATGATTGAGAGGTCGGAGCCTGAGCCCCGCACGACTCGCGCAAGCACTTACTGCGCGCGAGTGCTGCTGACGGATTGCATAACACGCGAGGTGACACCGGGTTCCCAAATTGGCGGAGAATTATGCTCCCGGACTAAAAAACAACCTTCACAAAAGGTTAGCGTGCCTTTCCAGAACTATTCTAGAACTATTCTCCTGGCTCGAGCGCGGAGCTCGCCGACTGGTCGCGCGAAATGATGAACGCCGCTGCGGCAACGGCCGCGACCAGCGGTAAATTGCGTCCGACGGTTCGCACAATCGCCGGGATAGCAATCGGCGCCGCGGAGGTGAGCGCCGCCATCATCAGCTCGCGGTCCGCACCGGCGAGATCGGGGGCGTCGGCTGCGTCCGCAGTCGTTGCACCCGGCCCTGGCGAAGGCTCGGCTGCTTCCTCGCCGTCCGCGGGGGCTTCGTGGCGCCCACGCATGACCAGCGCTGCCAACAGGCCGAGAAATGCGAAACCGCCGGCAAGGATGAGCGAACCTGTCTCCGGCCCGAACTCACGATTGAGCCGCAGAGAAAGCGCGGCAGTACCGAAACCAGCGGCAATCAGAAATGGGACTGCCACGATCGCACGGTTGACGAGACCGTCGATCGCCCGATCGACGGTTGCCTGAGCACGCCTGAACAGCATCGCGAACATGACGATCCCCTCTGCGCCTCAAGCCCGTGTCTTACGACTTCCAGAGCGCGCCGAGGACGAAGCCCAGCGCACCAACGACGGCGAGCGTCGCCATGGGCTGATCCTTCACGGATTTGTCGACCGCGGACTTGAAGTTGCCGGCAACCTGCTGCACGCGCTCGCCGGCCTCACGCCCGTGCTCGGCTACCGAGCGCATCGTGGCATCGGCACCCTCGACGGCCCGGTCGAACTGCTCGCCGGCCTTACCCGCGTACTCCGCCGCCTTGTCCGCGACCTGTTCGGCCATATCGCTTGCCGCGCGCTTGCCGTTACCACCCTCGCTATGGGGATATGTCTTAGCCGACTGCATTTGATGAACTCCTCCGACATGCGGGACGACAGTTGTGGTCCCGTGTATTCGAAGGAATAAACGCTCCTGTCACGGCGCCAGTTCCAGGCGGCACAACAAATCGGCGTACGTCAAAACAGCACATCCAAAGGGCGCAAACCTACAGGGTCTGCCAGCGTGCTCGGGCCTATGTGCCACGGCGCGAGAAGATCGAGCGCACTGCAGATCCAATGGCCGATGCGGCCTGGCGACCTGCGCCGACGTAGTCCCGCTGCGCCTTCCTCTCGCCGAGCCAACGCACAGCCTTCACGCGGCGTGCATGAGCGTAGTTGCGGCGTAACGACTCGGCGATCCGGGCACCGTCGGTTTCGGGATTGGCCGACTTCGGGTCGATCTGAACGGGCGGCATCACGACAATGCCCTCGCTCGAGAGAGCACTCGAATTGCCATCCGCCGCCGACGAAGTGGCAGTACCCTTGATCTCGATCGGAAGTACCGCTGGCGCGAGGAGGCTCGGCGTCGCCTTGAAGTGATCGGCGAGCGCGGCAATTGCCATGCGCATCGGCTCCGTCACCCCGCCCTGCGGCAGCACCCAAACCACGAGATCGGCGGCCGTCACTTCATCAATGAGACGGCGGATATTCTTGGGTCCCACGACATCGACCTCGGAAAGGCGCACTTCGAGTCCAACGAGATCCCAGGTGGATGGCGGCGGGCTCTTGCGACCCAGGCTCTCGAGCATGGCACGCGCCTCATCCTGCTCGACCATGCGCAGCAGCGCGGCGACGGTCTCGCGCGTTTCGCCTGTCGCGCCGACGACGAGCGCGGTGATCGGTGCGCGGGTCAACTCGCTCACACTTTCCGGGGCATTTGCCGCACCCTCGGACGATGGGCGCGCAATGCGCAGGCGGCCACCATAGAGATCGATCGCCGCGCGGCCCACCTCCTCGACATAGGCCTCGACGAGCCGTCGCATGACGTGCTCGCGCCCCCATTGAAACAGCGCGCGGGAAAGACGCTCGCGCGCCTCGTTGGTGATGGCCGTGGCCGGATTGACAAGGCGCACCAAGCGCCAGATGTCATAGGCGCGCTCGGCAGCGTCGAGCATTCCCCGCCACTGATAGATGCTGAGGAACTGCGAGACCGTCATGCGGTCGCCGAAGGGCACATTCGTCTCGATCATGCGCCCGAGACGCCGGCTCACCCGCTCCGTGATCGCGAGCGCTTCCGGCAGCGTGAACTGCCAGACGGCATCCTCGCGCGTGGGGTGAAGACGCTCGGCCACGACCTCGATCGTGTTGCGCGCGAGCGTCACTACGGCATCGAGATCATTCATGCGCTCGAGATCGACGCGCGAGGCGACCATTTTCACGTCACCCCAGGCCTTGAGCTCGAGCGGGCTCCAGGTCGGATCGAGCGGCGTCTCAGCTTCCGTGGACGCCTGCTTCTGCTGAGCCTCGGGTGGCGGGCGGCGCACTGCGCCGGCAATCAGCAGGCGCTGCATCAGCGTCACTCCGCCGATGCAGATCAGCGCCGCCAGTGCCCACCACAGCACATAACCCTTTTCCCAGAGATAGAGCCCACCGAGCGGCACGAGCGATAGCGTCGGCAGCAGGAGTGCCGTCACGATGAGGATGTAGCGCGCAGCGCTGGTTGCGGGATTGCTCTTCGCCATGGCGAACCCGAATGTCGGAACTGGAGTGCCGCGACGTGCCACGGCCGGTAATCATCGGAGGCGTTGCGCCACCGACAATACCGGCCGTTAGCCCTGCGGTCGAATAGCTAAGGCGTCAAGCCCGTCTTATCCAGCCACCCACCAGCGCGATGATGAACAGCACGATCGCGACCCAGAACAGGATCCGTGCGCCTTCCATGGCGGTGCCGGCTACGCCGCCGAAGCCGAGGAACGCGGCAACGAGCGCAACGATGAGGAAGACTACGGCATAGTGCAACAGATTGCCCATATCTCAGCTCCTGATGTCTCATGTCCTGAATTCGTCAGGGATGCCCTCAAAACGCTGCGCCCACGAGTTCGTTCCGTCGTCGGCCGAGCCACTGGCCAGTCCGGGCGGAGCCGCTGACTATCTGCGCCTGCAACCGGAAAGCCCTGCGCCGCGTTCTTGGCGTGTCACGGCCACGAGTGTGCGCCGCACGCTCTCCGCCACCGTTCGAGGGGAAACCAAAGATGCCGCTGCTGGCGGACAATCTTCGCAATTTGTCGGCGTCGCTCATCGTCATGGCACTTGTCGTGACAGCGCTTGTCGTCGGAAGTGCCATCTTCATTCCGCTCGCGATCGCGATCATCATCGCGTTCATCCTCGCGCCGCTCGTCAGATGGTTGACGGCCCGTCATGTGCCCCAGCCGGTTGCGGCTGTGGGCGTCCTGGCGGCGGCGATCCTCATGCTGGGCCTTCTGTCGTTTGCCGTCAGCGCGCAGCTTCTGTCGCTCACCGCCGATCTCGGCAGCTATAAGCAGAACCTCGTCGAGAAAGTGCGCACGGTCGCCGAATTGGGCCGCTCGGACGGATTGATCAAACGCGCGGTGACCGCCGTCGAGACGCTCGGCACGGATATAGAGCAGGAGCTCGGCCGCGGCGTTGCCCGCGGCAGCGATCCGCTTGTCGTGACCCAGCAGCA
>JAEYYJ010000378.1 GCA_023430845.1 Pseudomonadota bacterium | reverse complement strand
CCGCGGTGGCGGGGCCGGGGCCTTCCTTCTTGAGGACCATGCGCTTCACGCCCTCGGAATGGACGCGCAGCGCGATTTCCTTGATGTTCATCACGATGTCCGTCACGTCCTCGCGGACGCCCGGGATGGACGAGAACTCGTGGAGCACACCGTCGATGTGCACGCTCGTGATGGCGGCACCCTGCAGCGACGAGAGCAGCACGCGGCGCAGCGAATTGCCGAGCGTCATGCCGAAGCCGCGCTCCAGCGGCTCGGCGACGATGGTCGCCATGCGGGCGCTGTCGCGGCCGGTCTCGATACCGAGCTTGCCGGGCTTGATGAGGTCTTGCCAGTTCTTCTGCAACACGTTGGTCACGGGACGATCCTCGTGTCTGGCCGCGCCTCGGCGCGGTGCGGTGAATTCATCAGAGGCTCATCACGCCAACGTCCGGCCTGCGTTTTTGAACGCGCCGGACGCCGCGGAGAGCCTCGGTAAAGTGCGCCGACTTAGACGCGGCGGCGCTTGCGGGGCCGGCAGCCGTTGTGCGGGATCGGCGTCACGTCGCGGATCGACGTGATCTGGAAACCCACCGCCTGCAGCGCGCGGAGCGCCGACTCGCGACCCGAACCCGGGCCCGAAACCTCGACGTCGAGGTGCTTCATGCCATGCTCGACGGCCTTCTTGCCGGCATCCTCGGCCGCCATCTGCGCGGCGTAGGGCGTCGACTTGCGCGAGCCCTTGAAGCCCATCATGCCCGACGAGGACCACGCGATGGTGTTGCCCTGCGCGTCGGTGATGGTGATCATGGTGTTGTTGAAGCTCGCGTTCACGTGCGCGACGCCGGACGCGATGTTCTTCTTCTCGCGGCGCCGGACCTTACCCCGCTGCTGCTCTTTGGCCATGTAGCTCTGCTCTCCGATGCCCCGCTCCGTGGCGTGGGCGTGTTGGGTAGTGATCGGACCGCAGTAAGCGGCCCAGTATTCTGCCGCTGATTACTTCTTCGCCTGCTTCTTGCCGGCGATCGCCTTGGCCGGGCCCTTGCGGGTGCGGGCGTTGGTGTGCGTGCGCTGGCCGTTGACCGGCAGGCCGCGGCGATGGCGCAGACCGCGATAGCAGCCGAGGTCCATGAGCCGCTTGATGTTCATCGCGACTTCGCGCCGGAGGTCGCCTTCGACCATGTAGTCGCGGTCGATCGCTTCACGGATCTGAAGCACTTCCGCGTCCGTCAGCTCGCTGACGCGGCGCTCCAGGGGGAGGCCGACGCGCTCACAGATGTCCTTGGCGAACTTCGGGCCGATGCCATGGATGTACTGGAGCGCGATCTCGACGCGCTTCTGGGTCGGGATGTTGACGCCTGCGATACGGGCCACGTGCTTCTCCTAGAATTCTCGAAACGTGTGTTCGGTCAGGGCGTTAGCCCGCCGAGTTGATGGATTTGTCTGCCGGGTGCCGAAACCGCGAAATGCCGACGCGGCCCGCCTCGAAGGCAGGGGCCGAACCGGCTTCAGCGTCGCGAAAGTGGGCTTTTCTAGCCCAAGCTCCACGAGGCGTCAATCGCGACATCGTAACCATGATCAGGGCCGGTTCTCAGGACTTGGCTTCGCCTTCGCCCTCGGCGGGGGCTTCGTCAGCCGATGCCTCGGCGATGAGCGCCCGGGCCTGGCCGACCCAGTCCTGCTTGTCGATGGCACCTTCGAGCTTCAGCGCCTCGTCGATGTTGCCGCTGTCCTCGTCAGAGAGGTCGGCGAGCTGGTCGTACTTGATGAGGTTGAGCTGGGCGAGGCGAGAGGCGAGCTCCGGCGTGATGCCCTTGATCTTCGTGAGATCGTCGGCGGCGCCCTTCTGCTTCTTGAAGCCCTTCCAGGCCGCGTTGAGCTTCTTGGCGCGGGCGTCGGTGCGCTCGACGATACGGGCGGCACGGCCACGCAGGCCACGCAGATAATAGAGCTTCGCGCGCCGCACGCGGCCGCGGCGGAGCACGGTGATCTCGGCGATGAACGGCGAATAGACCGGGAAGACGCGCTCGACGCCCTCGCCGTAGGAAATCTTGCGGACCGTGAAGTTCTCGTTCAGGCCCTCACCCGAGCGGGCGATCACGACGCCCTCATAGGCCTGCAGGCGCTGGGTCGTGCCCTCGATGACCTTCACCATGACCTTGACGGTGTCGCCGGCCTGGAAGTCCGGCACCGCGCGCTTGGCGGAAATGGCGCGGATCTGCTCTTTCTCGAGCTCTGCGATGATGTTCATTGTTGTTTTCCGTTCTGGCAGCCACAGCAGAGGAGCAGCTTGAAGCCATCCGATCGCCGGATGCTCAGCGCTCATGCAACCCACTTTGTGGGGAAAGATTGGTGGGCGTCATACAGCAAACGTTTGACGTTGTCGATGCCCCGATTGCGGCAAAAAGCCCGGCTTTACCTTGCGCGGAGCGCCGCGAGGCCCTAACTCGGGCCGCATGAGCCCTCGCGCACGTGCCAGGGCTGCCCGAGGATCACTTCAATGCCCACCATCGCCATCGTCGGCCGGCCGAACGTCGGCAAGTCGACGCTGTTCAACCGCCTGACCGGGCGACGGACGGCGCTGGTCTCGGACATGCC
>JAEYYJ010000296.1 GCA_023430845.1 Pseudomonadota bacterium | reverse complement strand
TACCTCGATCATTTGCAGCCCATGGGCCGCATTCTGGAAATCCGTACCGCGCCGATGCCCCAGGGCGGCATCGTCACGACCTATCTCGACATCACCGATCAGGTTGCCGCGTCGGAAGCACTGGCGCGGGCCAACGAGACGCTGGAACGGCGCGTTGCCGAACGCACGGCCGAACTCGTACGCGTGAACGAGGCCCTGAGCGAGGCTCATCTCGCCAAGGCGCGCTTCCTCGCGGCGGCGAGTCACGATCTCCTGCAGCCGCTCAATGCGGCGCGCCTCTACGCATCGAGCCTCATCGAGCGGGCATTACCGGAGGAGCCGCTGCGCCTCGCGCACAACGTCGACACGTCGCTCGAGGCCGTCGAGGAGATCCTCGGCGCGCTCCTCGATATCTCACGCCTCGATGCCGGCAAGCTCGAGGCGGAGATGCGTTCGGTCGCCCTCGGCGAGCTCATGTCGCAACTCGCTCTCGCGTTCGAGCCGGTCGCGCGCGCAAAAGGCCTGCAACTGCGCGTCGTCCCCACACACACCCTCGTGCATTCGGATCCGCGATTGCTCCGGCGCGTACTCCAGAACCTCCTCTCGAATGCCATCAAGTACACGCCGCGCGGGAAGGTCGTGTTCGGGGTGCGCCGACGGGGTGATCGCGTCGAGATTCAAGTGTGCGATTCGGGGCCTGGCATCGAGACCTCGCAGCAGGTTCTCGTCTTCAAGGAATTTCACCGTCTGGCCGAGACAGCCGCTCAGGAGCGCGGGCTGGGTCTCGGACTTTCGATCGTGGAACGCATCGGGCGCGTGCTCGAAGCTCCCATCAGGCTTCGTTCGACGCCGGGAAAGGGTTCGCTATTCGCGATCAGCCTGCCGCGCGCATCAGGCCCTGCCATTCGCCGTCGGCCGTCCGATGTACCGCTCGCTGTGGGCGATATCCGCGATCTCAGTGTCCTCTGCATCGATAATGAGAGTGACGTGCTCGACGGCATGCGTGCGCTGCTCGATGGTTGGGGTTGCCACTCCGTCATGGCGACAAGCACGGAGCGGGCTCTTGCGCGGCTCGCCGAGATGGAGGTGCCGCCAAGCGTCGTCCTCGCTGACTATCATCTCGACGCAGGCACGGGTGTCGAGGCGGTGAAGGCGATCTCGGCAGCTGTCGGACGGGATCTTCCGGCCGTCATCATCACCGCGGATCGCACGCAGGAAGTACAGCGCGAGATCCGCCAGCTCGGTCTCGTGCTGCTGAGAAAGCCGCTCAAGGCGGCACAGCTCCGCGCCATCCTCTCGCGCATCTCCCTGCAATTGCGTGTGGCGGCTGAGTGAGGGCGGACGCGCCGAGCCTCAGGGCTTGGTGCTGCGCCAGTCGCCTTCGATGCGATTGATGGCAATCACGGCCTGCGTGCGACTGTCGACGTCGAGCTTCTGCAGGATCGCCGAGACATGCGCCTTGATCGTCGCTTCGGAAACGCCGAGCTGGAAAGCGATCTGCTTGTTCAGCAGGCCCTGTCCGAGCATCATGAGAACGCGTACCTGCTGCGGCGTGAGGGTCGAGAGGCGCGCCACCCCTTCGCCCGCATCGCTCGCGGCAGATCGGGAAAGGTCGATATCGGGGGGCACCCAGATGCCGCCGCCGAGGACGGTCTCCACCGCCGCGCGGATATCCTCGACCGAGAGCGACTTCGGTACGTATCCCGACGCGCCGAACTCCATGCATTTGCGGATCGTCGTCGGATCGTCGTGCGCGGAGACCACGATGACGGGAATGTCGGGATGCTGGGCGCGGAGCAACAGCAGGCCTGAAAGCCCCTGGACGCCCGGCATGGCAAGATCGAGCAGCACGAGGTCGGTATCGGTCCGCTCGGCGATCAGGCCTTCGAGGTCGGCGAGCGAGGCGGCCTGCTCGAAGCGCGCGTTATCTATCGCGCCGTGAAGCGCGTCTGTAAGTGCGCCACGGAACAGCGGATGATCATCGACGACGATGATCCGAATTGCCATCAGCCACGCCTCCGCCGAGGTTCCCGTGCACACAGGACGAAAGTATTTGCATGAACAGGTCCGCGGCATCTTCAACAAGTGCAGGTTCAAGAACTAGCGCGTTTCCGCTGTCTTGGCTAACATTTGCGGGCTCAGGCGAGCGATCGCGGTTCTGTTGGACGGGGTGCATGTTCGCCTGTGCAACCTGACGGCCGTACGCTTACCACAATGGCGGGACATCTCTCGCCAGCGAGCCCCTGCAACCCGGCGGTTCGGCATTCAGCCTATGGCCAGGAGCCGGCCTATCGGAAGGAGAACGGCGCATGATCGAGCGCAAGGAGCGGCGACCCTACTGGCGGCATACGAAATGGCAGATGATGGCCAGTCTGCTGCCGTTCATTCTTGTCGTGCTCGTGCTCCCGTTTTATGCCGAGCAGCTCAACGAGAACCGAGTCATCGGGTTTCCTTGGGGATATTTCCTGCTTGCCCACGGGGTGGGTGTCCTTGCACTGATTACAGTCGCCTCCTTCGCCAATCGTCAGGACGTCGTCGATCGCTGGCACGGCGCTCATGAAGACGGCTGACTGCGAGGGAGCTTGTTCGTTTCGCGTAGAGGCATGGCCGTTGCGGTCAAGTGCGCCGCCGACGAGAGCTGATCCGGATCGCCGATGTCCCTGACGCCAAGCCGCCATCTCGTCAATCCACTGCTCGGTGTCTACTTCGGCATCTTCGCGAGCCTGCTCGTCGGTATCGTGCTGATGGCGCTCATGCTCGAGCAGCTTGGCATCGAAGATCAATTGTTGCGCGCGCTCGTTGCGGGCGGTCTCGTCATGCTCATGGGCGGGCTGGCGCTCGCGACACATTCGAATGCCGTCTCCGATCTTCTTTTTGCCGGCCGGCGCGTGCCCGCCGTCTTCACCGGTCTCGCACTCTCGGTGACACTGCTCGGCGGCACGACGCTGGCAGCGCTGCCGGGCCTCTTCTATCTCATGGGCTTCGACGCGCTCTTCCTGACCGTCGGTATGACCACGGGGCTCGTCGTCTTCGCCATTCTCATCGCGCCTTATATTCGCAAGTTCGGCGCCTATTCGGTGCCGGCCTATCTGGGTTTGCGCTTTGCGAGCCCCACGCTGCGCATCGTCGCCGCGGCAATCGCGAGCGTGCCCTTGCTGCTGCTGATCGTCGCTGAGATCAAAGTCGCCCTGATGGCCGGAAGCTGGCTCACGGAGCTCTCGCCACTTGCATTGACCATCGCGCTTTCGCTCCTGCTGACACTTGTGCTCGTAAGCGGCGGGCTGCGGTCGTTGAGCTGGACCAGCGCGGCGCAGGCCATTGTGATGCTGCTCGTCGTGCTGATACCGGTCATGATCATCGCGATCCTGATGTCGCATTTGCCCGTGCCGCAGCTCAGTCATGGACGCATTACGCGCGCGCTTCTGCGCGCCGAGGTCCTCCAGAACATTCCCAACGTGTTTGCGGATGCTTTCGCCTTCGATCTGCCAGGGCCTGGGTTCGAGGCCGCGACGCGCCGATTTGCGACGCCCTTCGGGAGCATCGGACAGGGTGCCTTCCTGCTGTCTGTGCTGGCGGTCATGGCCGGCGTTGCAGGCCAGCCGACGTTCATCTCGCGCATTGCGGCGACACCCGGCGTTTATGCAACGCGAAAGTCCGTAGCCTGGGCGATCTGCATTGTGGGGCTGATCTTCCTGACCATGTCGGCGGTCGGCGTTTTCCTGCGCGAGATCGCCATGACGGACATCGCGGGGCTGCCGGCGGGGCAGCTTCCGCAATGGCTCTCGACCTTGGTTGCTCGTGAGTGGGCGTCGATCGATACGGGGACGGCGCGTCTGACTCTGTCGAGCTTTGCAATCAAGCGGGACGCGGCGCTCGTCGTGCTTGCGACGGCAAACGATGTGCCGGTCGCCCTCGTCTACACGATCATCGCGGGAATTCTCGGGGCGGCGCTGGCCGCGGCGGCGGCCGGGATTGCTACGCTCGGCACGATCCTCGCCGAGGACATCGTCAATGGACCGCACAGCGAGGTCGTCGCCGATGGCGTGCGCCGGACCATGCTCCGGCTGGCGTTCGTGGGGCTCACTTTCTTTGGGGCCTGGGTCGCTCTCGTGACGCCCGGAGACCCGCTGGAACTTCTCATGTGGTCGCTTGCGCTCAGCGGCTCGACGCTCTTTCCCGTGCTGCTGATGTCGATCTGGTGGAAGCGGTGCAATGGCTGGGGGGCTATTGCGGGCCTTCTTGCCGGTTTCGGTGCCGCCGTCGTCGGGATCCTGAGCGGCGACCTCGCGGAAATAGGACTGGCCGGGCCTATGGCGGCAGCGATCGGCGCGCCAATTGCGATCATCGCTGTGGGCGTCGGGAGCTACCTCACGCCGCCGCCGGGCCGCCATGTGCTCGAGCTGGTGCGGGATTTGCGCGTACCGGGCGGTGATACGCTCTATGATCGCGAGGTGCGCCAGGTGCTGATGGCCCGCCGGCGTCAAGCCGGCAACTAAAGCAAGCGCGGCGACAAGCCGGCAACTAACAGTTGACAGCAGATCGTCCGCTAGCGCTGGGCCCGCACTGAGAAGATGATACATTCCGCCGGGTCGTGCATGGGCGGCGCCAGGGAGTAGGAATGTCTGCACGCGAGCAATTCGGCCTCTATTCCCCGATCGAGCCGTATCGCACCGGCCGCCTCCAGGTCGGCAGCGGTCACGAGATCTATTTCGAGGAGTGCGGTAATCGCGACGGCAAACCCGTCCTGGTCGTGCACGGGGGACCGGGCGGCGGCAGCAATCCGACCATGCGCCGCTATCACGATCCGTCGCGCTACCGGATAATCCTTTTCGATCAGCGCGGTTGTGGACGCTCGACGCCCAACGCGAGCCTCGAGGACAACACCACGCCGCATCTCCTCGATGATATGGAGCAGCTTCGCCGGCATTTGGCGGTCGAGCGTTGGCAGCTTATGGGCGGCTCGTGGGGCGCGACGCTCGCCATTGCCTATGCCGAACGCTATCCCGAGCGCCTGCGCGAACTCGTTCTCCGCGGCGTGTTTCTCCTGCGGGAGGCAGAGATCCGCTGGTTCTACGAGGATGGCTGCAGCTGGCTGTTTCCCGAGGCTTATGAGGCCTTTCTTTCGATACTGCCGGCTGACGAGCGGAACGATCCCATACCTGCCTATCATCGGCGCCTGACGCACGCCGACCCGCGCATCCAGATCGAAGCGGCGCGTGCGTGGTGCATCTGGGAAGCCTCGACCATGGCACTGCGCCCCGACCCCATGCGCCTGCGTGCCTTCGCGTCGGACTCGTATGCGCTGGCCTTCGCTCGGATCGAATGCCACTACTTCACAAATCACGGTTTTCTCGAAGTCGACGGCCAGTTGTTGCGCGATGCGCATCGCCTCGGCGGTATTCCGGGAGCCATCATCCAGGGGCGGTATGACGTGGTCACGCCGGCGCGTAGCGCTGTCGAGCTGCACAAGGCATGGCCCGGCTCGACGCTGCACATCGTGCCGGACGCCGGACATGCCATGACCGAGCCCGGCATCGTGCACGAGCTGGTTGCGGCAACGCGAGCGTTCAGCAAGCTCTAGCTGAAAGATTTACTGTCGGCGCGATCGAGCATTCAGCTCATGCGTGCGTCGCCGACATCGCGGTCGGCGCGACGCGAACGATCACCGGTGCGTTCGTCGGCTGTGGCGGCGACCTCGAGCTCGGCAACGGCTTCATCACGGACGGCGACCGCCTGCTCCAGCTTCTCGCGCAGATCAGCGACCGAAGCGCGGAGGTTGTCGCGTCGCTGTGCGGCTGCGCGGGCGAATGTCGAATAGGCGAAGTGCGCCTCGTTGCGAATACCGGTGCGCTCTTCCTCGCTCGTGATCTGGCGCTCGAGATCCACGGCCATCTGCTCGAACTCGTGGATCATGGACTCGAGGTCCGCAACCTTCCGACGCTTCTCGTCAGCCTCGAAGCGCTTCAGTTTCAGCGCACTGTCACGAGATTTCATGACCGTTACCCCCTACTACGAGCATTCGGCCAGCCGCGATCCGCGACACGCCGTCGATGCACGCTTAACGCCCAGCCCGCACCGCACGGCGGCCAAGCTCATACACTCCATATGCTCCGAGCACACATTACACGCATCTGACAGCAGCGCACAGATCTCAGCTCTACGTCCGAGATTCCGATACCCCCGCGATGCGGCCTCATGGTTGCCGGCGCAGGACCAGTATCAGACGAACGCATTAAGTTGCCGTTTCGCAACGCCTGAATCGGATCACACTTTAGCGTGCCATTTTCGATCACAGAGCGAGCACTGTACCCTTCAGCAACCTGTGCAAATCATGTACTAACCAATCTAGGGGGTTGCATGCAGTCAAACAAGTCACGGCAACAGCTTGGGTGATCTGCATGGTCGGCGTGAGGTTCGCGATCTAGCGAAATCTCTGAACTGCCAAGTACGGCTAGGATGGCCTACCGCACTATGTATTGACGTGCGCGGATACTTGGCACTACTGGGTCTCGTTCCCTATTGGCAGCTGCCGTCGCTTTTGCGACACGAGGTTGTCATGGCAACTAGGGTCGGCGTCCCAGAATTAGCATTCATGTAATCGACCATTAGGTTTTGTTAACCTCTCGAAAGTAATGTGCAAGTTATGAACTTGCTGAGTGCAATAGCGTACTCTTCACAATTGGGGCAGCGGATCCGAAGACGGGTCATGGAAGAGAGGTTGGCATGCGAGTCCTTCTCATAGAGGATGACAGCGCCACGGCTCAAAGCATCGAGCTGATGCTGCAGTCGGAAGGCTTCAACGTTTACACGAGCAGTACTGGTGAAGAAGGCGTCGATCTCGGCAAGATTTACGACTACGATATTATTTTGCTCGATATCAACTTGCCGGACATGAGCGGATATGAGGTCCTCAAGACCCTCCGCGTCAGCAAGGTCCAGACGCCGATCCTGATCCTTTCCGGTCTGGCAGGCATCGACGACAAAGTGCGGGGCCTCGGCTTCGGCGCCGATGACTACATGACCAAGCCGTTCCACAAGAACGAGCTGATCGCCCGTATCCAGGCCATCGTGCGCCGCTCCAAAGGGCACGCCCAGTCCGTCATCGAGACGGGCGAGCTTCGCGTCAATCTCGACACCAAGACGGTCGAGGTTAACGGTCAGCGCGTGCATCTGACGGGTAAGGAATATCAGATGCTGGAGCTGCTCTCCCTCCGCAAGGGGACGACGCTCACGAAGGAGATGTTCCTCAATCATCTCTACGGCGGCATGGACGAGCCGGAACTCAAGATCATCGACGTTTTCATCTGCAAGCTACGCAAGAAGCTGCAGACGGCGACGGGCGGTAAGCACTACATCGAAACCGTCTGGGGACGCGGCTATGTGCTGCGCGAGCCCGGTGACGGCAAGACGGCAGCGGCCTGAGGTCGCGGATCGGCGGGGCGCCAACCCGCCGCCGGTCCTACCTGAGCCCTAGCGTTGAGGGCGCCCGAGTGGCGCCCTTTTGCTTGCCGTCTTTTCATGTGGCCCGCCTTGCTGCGAGGGGGGCTTTCTGCGATACTTTCCGTAAACCCGGCCGCAGCGGCAGTACAACTGCGCTGCCTCCAAGGAGTTCAGTAGAATGGGTACATTCAGCGTCTGGCACTGGCTGATCTTCCTGGTCATCGCCTTGCTGCTTTTCGGCGGCAGCGGAAAGATCTCGTCGATCATGGGCGACGTGGCCAAGGGCATCAAGAGCTTCAAGAAAGGCATGACCGAGGACGAGGACGTCGCCGCGACGCCAGATGCTCCGAAGAAGCTCGAGGGCAAGCCGCCGGAACCGCATGCGGCCGGCACGTCATCGAGCACCGGAACGAAGGTCAGCTGAGCACGGCATAGCCGCGCGCAGGCCTCGCGCCGCTGAACCATGTTGATCGGCGCGATCGATAGCGCGGCTGGGTTTGCCGGGAGGTGCGCTGCGAGCTCGCCGATATGCACGCGGAGCGCCCGGGCCACTCGGACGGTCGCTGCTGCAACTTTGACGCGACGCTAAGGCTGCACTACAGAAAGCGATCATGTTCGATCTCACGTCAGGGAAGATGCTGCTTCTGGCCATCGTGGCCCTGATCGTGCTTGGCCCGAAGGATTTCCCGATTCTGCTGCGAACGATCGGGAAGTACCTGGGCATCATCAAGCGCCAGGCTGATGAGTTCCGCTCACAATTCGACGAAGCCATGCGGGAGAGCGAACTCGAGCAGCTCAAGAAGGACGTCGAGGGACTGGGGCAGGATCTCGACAAGTCCGTGCGTGATACGCAGCAGTCGATCACCAGTGACCTCGACAGCCTCACCAAGGATATGGACGGCATCAAAGCGGACGTGGAGGCCAACCTCAACGATCCGCTGCGCCCATCCCCGCACACGACCGGCTATACGCCTGAGGAGATCCGCGAGAGCACGGACAGCGGCATGGCCGTGACCACGGCTACGCCCGCGAGCACGGATCCTGACGCCCACGATGCCAATGGCATTCCGATGAAGCAGGTGGCCGAGGTTTCGCCACTGACAACGGTTGCGCCGGTGAGCACGGAACCTGCCCCCGCGCATAGCGATCGGGCCAGCCTGAACGGCAGTGGGGGACACGCGGCAGCCGCGGGATCAGAATCCTCTCCGAAGAGCGGGGCCTGAGGGATCGTGACCGACACACTCCAAAAATCGGACGAGATCAAAGCTACGCCGGATGACGGTCAGTCCGAGATCGATGCGTCCCGTGCGCCGCTGATCGAACACCTGACGGAACTGCGCCAGCGGCTGATCTATTCGCTGATTGCGTTTTTCGGCACGTTCGTCGTCTGCTTTTTCTTCGCGAAGCCGATCTACAATGTTCTGGTTTGGCCGTTCGTCCGGGTAGTCGGGGCCGAGAACGCCAAGCTGATTGCCACGCACTTCCTCGAGCAGCTCTTCACCAACATCAAACTCGCCATGTTCGGCGCGGCGTTTCTCTCGTTCCCGGTCGTGGCGGTGCAGATCTACAAGTTCGTGGCGCCTGGCCTTTATAAGAACGAGCGCGGCGCCTTCGTGCCGTATCTGATCGCGACCCCGATCCTCTTTCTCATGGGGACGCTGGTCGTTTATTTCGTCGTGTTGCCGCTTCTCATCCAGTTTTCGCTCGATATCACGCCTCAGGTGGGCGGCGACGGGAAGGCGACGATCGAGCTCCTGCCGAAGGTGTCGGAGTATCTGTCGCTTGTGATGACGCTGATCTTGGGCTTCGGCGTCATCTTCCAGCTCCCGGTCATCGTGACGTTGCTGGCGAGAGCCGGCGTGTTCGGTGCGGCAGGGATGCGGTCGGCCCGTCGCTACGCGATCGTCGGGATTGCAGGCGCCTCGGCAGTGCTATCGCCGCCTGATCCGTTCAGCATGATCGCCATGATGCTGCCGACGATCCTGCTTTATGAAGCCTCGATCTGGATCGTCGATCGCATCGAGCGCGACAGTCCGCCGAGCGAGTGAGCCCGGCAGGCGCGCCAATGGGCGCTAAATACAACTAAACGAACGCATTTCTGGGACGCGCTCACCTGGGGAGCTCGCAAAGTCGCGCCTTCTTTTGTGCGTCTCGGCACGGCTGGTCGTGAGTGTTAACCAGCTTTAAGGTCTATCGCCAAAATATTGTTAAGACGTGATAAAAATGGAACAGAAAAGTATTGGCACGTTCACCGCGCGCCTTAGATCGATATTAAGACGCGTCGGTTAGTGTGCTCCCAAGATCAAAGAGAGTATCGCGTATCATGACCGACCAGCAATTCAGAACGCGCTCGCGTTATGTCATCGGGCCGGACGGAAGTCCGCTCACGGTTGCCGATCTTCCGCCGCGGGATACCAAGCGGTGGGTCATCCGCCGCAAGGCCGAGGTGGTTGCTGCGGTGCGCGGCGGCCTTCTGAGCCTCGAAGAGGCTTGTGAGCGCTACAAGCTCACCGTGGACGAGTTCCTGTCCTGGCAGCGCACGATCGACAAGCACGGCCTGCAGGGCCTGCGCGCGACCCGCCTCAAGGACTATCGGAACTAGCTTCCCTTGATGGGGAGGCTGAGGCGCCGCCGAAGTATGACGGTCGTCTCTCGTTCGATCGGCCCGGAACCATGTTGGATTGGAGCGTCCCTGCACCAAGGTGCACGGGCGCCGAAGGCCGTGCCTGAATGCGTTCGCTTATGAGCGCCGCACCCATGCCGCCTTGAATAGTCTCGTACGGTATCGCTCAGTCCGCAGGATCCCAGCGGGTCCGCCAGACGAACAGCGCCGTCGCCAATCCATAGGCGAACATGGCGATGGTGACGAGGATTGCGAACGCCCGGAAGTCGCCGCCGTGCTGCACGAGCAAGGCGCCGCCGATGAGGACGACCAGCAGGCGCACCGTGCCACCGAGCACGGGACCGACGATGCGGCCCGAGCCTTGCGAGGCAAAATACAGGCACAGGCCGAAGCCGTAAGCGGCGAATCCGAAGCCGGCAACGCTCAGATAAATATCCGCTGCCTGCTCGACATAGGGATCGCTCGTGAAGAGCGTCGCCCAGAGGGCGGGTTTCAGCGCGATAAGACCGCCGATACTACCGATGATGATGGCGGACGCGGTTGCCGCGGCCCATGCAACCCGGCGCGCACGCGCGACGTCGCGGGCGCCGATCGCCATGCCCACCATCGGCACGGAAGCCACGCCAATCGAGAAGGCGATCGGGACGAGCAGCAGCTCGAGCCGCACGCCGATACCGTAACCGGCGAGGGCATTGGTGCCGAATGCAGAAACGAACTTCGCCAGGATGATCACCGTTAGTATGGACTGCAGAGGGGAGAGACAGGAGACCGCACCGACTTTGAGAATGTCCCAGAACAGATCCCGATCGAGGCGAATACCTACAAATGCGAGGCGCAGACGCGTGTAGCGCGAGCTCAAATAGACCAGAAGGATGATCGTTCCCGCGAGGAATGCCAGGATTTGGCCGGCGGCGACGCCCGCAAGGCCGAAGCGGGGAATAGGGCCGAAGCCCAGCCCGAGCAGGCCACCAAATGTGATCTGCAACACGGCAACAAGGATGACGGTCGATGAGGGCACGCGCATATTGCCGGTGCCGCGGGCGATCGACGCGAGGATATTGAAGAACCAGATGATCGAAGCGCCGGCGAAGAAGGCGCTCGAATACTGCAGGGCGAGGGGCAGGACTACCGTATCGCCGCCGAGCATCCCGTAGATCTGGCGTCCCCACAGCAAGAAGACGACTGTGAAAAGACCGCCGGCAAGCCCCGCGACAATGAGCGCATGGAGGGCCAATGCGCGCGCCCGTCTCTCGTCGCGCGCGCCGAGCGCTCGGCTGATGGCAGAGGAAACACCGCCTCCCATCGCACCCGAGGACATCATCTGGGTGAGCATGATCATCGGAAAGACGAGCGCCATGGCCGCAAGGGACTCGGTGCCGAGAATGCCGATGTAGCTGGTCTCCGCGATTGCAACGAGCGACTGCGTGCAAAGCGCGAGGAGGTTAGGGAGCGAGAGTGCGGCGAGCGTCGGAAGAATGGGGGCGGTGAGCAGAGGCCCGTAAGCAGGGGTCGGACGCTCGCCCGGGCGTGAAGGAATGCGTTCCGACAAAGCAGTCCCCTCCCGGTGGCCGGCTCAATATCTCATTAACGAATGCCAGCCCGGCACAGCTTCGCGGGGCGGTGTTATTACGGTGATGTGAATAGCGTCCAATCGTATAGGCGAAGCGTGCGCACCCGTCCAGTGCTCAGTCCAATGATGAAAAAGCAATCATGAATTTCATTGCTCGAGACATACGGGGGCCTTGGGACGCACGGCTCACTTTGCAGCTGACACCGCTGGCTGCATAGCCGCGTTGCCTGCGAGTGACCGGCGCGCTCAGCACGGAATGAGACACCAGTTGATTAACGAGCGCGTGCAGAACTTCCGGACAATTAAACGGGAGCTTCAACCTTCTCTGGCATCGTGCACGCCAGGTGTGGGAGCCCGCTCGGCTGCTGGGGAGTGGCAACGAGCTTCGGTAGTAGCGTAGGGGGAGAGTTCCGTCATGTCGAGTAAAGCCACCTTGACCATTGTCATCGCAGACGACGACGCCGACGACAGGATGCTTGTCGAGGACGCGTTCATGGAAAGCCGTCTCGCCAATCCGCGCGTGTACGTGGAGGACGGTGAGGAGCTGCTGGCGTATCTGCGCGGCGAGGGAAAATTCTCGGGCCAGCCGCGGCGCCTGCCGGGCCTGATCCTGCTCGATCTCAACATGCCGCGCATGGACGGGCGGACGGTGCTCAAGCACATCAAGGCCGATCCGGAGCTCCGCCGCATCCCGGTCATCGTGCTCACGACATCGAAAGCCGAAGAAGACATCCTGCGGACCTATGACCTCGGCGTCAGCTCCTTCATCACCAAGCCCGTGAGCTTCGAGGGGTTGGTCGATGTGGTTCGCACGCTCAATCACTATTGGATCGAGATCGTCGAACTGCCGGCCAGCGAGGCCGCCTGAATTATTTAGTGTTCATTGCGTTGAGGCAGCATTTCAATGGCGCAATCAGCAGGACAGGACGAGACCGTCGTACTCCTCGTCGAGGACGACCGGGATGATTTCTTCCTGACGCAGGACGTTCTGCAGTGTGTCCCGAACCACAAATACTCGGTGGTTTGGGCAGGATCGTACGAGCGCGCATCCTTCGAGCTGCTCGAGCGCCCCTATGACGTCGCGCTGGTCGACTATCGTATCGGCGAGCGCACCGGGCTCGAGTTCATCAGCGAATCCCAACGTCGCTTCCCCGACACGCCGATGATCCTTCTCACCGGCGTGATCGATCCTCATATCGACCGGCTTGCCGAGGAAGCCGGTGCCGCGGATTTCCTCGAGAAGGGCGCCATAACCCCTGAGTTGCTCGACCGCTCCATCCGATATGCCATCAAGCACGCCCGGCGACGCGCCATTCTGGATGCCGTGCTCTCGAACTCGGCTGCGGGGATCGTAGCGCTGGATCGCTCGGGAGCACCTGTTCTCTGGAACAAGCAGGCGTTGCGCGCGCTTGCCGTGGATGGTGATGAAGCGGGCTCTATAGCAGCGGATGTCGTGACCGCAGGCCTGACGAAGATCGGCAGCAGAGGACAGCTGCCGGCTCAGTTCTCCGCGCCCTCCGGCGAGGTCTACGAGACGAGCATCGGCACCGTACCCAGCCACGGCGAAGTGATCGTCTTTCACGACATCACGCATCGTATTCGTGCCGAGGAGCTGCTGCGCAAGTCCGTCGCCGAGGCAGAGGCGGCCAACATGGCCAAGTCGAGCTTCCTCGCGACCATGAGCCATGAACTGCGCACACCCATGAACGGCATCCTCGGGATGGCGCGCGTGCTTTCCAACACGCCGCTCGACCACGAGCAGGGTGCCTATCTGGATACGATCCGCGTCTCTGGTGAAAGCCTCCTCGGCATCATCAACGATGTGCTCGATCTCTCGAAGATCGAGTCCGGGCACATGGAAATCGAGGACGTCGAGTATCGCGTCGGTGATCTTGCGCAGGAGGTCACGGCGCTGCTGGCGCCGACGGCCCGCGCCAAGGGCATCGATCTTGCGGCGTTCGTCGATCCGCAGCTTGCGAGCACAATGCGTGGTGATCCGCTGCGCGTCCGCCAGATCCTGACGAACCTCATTGGCAACGCCATCAAGTTCACCGAGGACGGTGGCGTCTCCCTTTGGATCGATCGGGTGGAGAGCGACGGCCTTCCTCAGCTCCGCATCAGGGTCAGCGATACGGGCATCGGCATCCCGGAGAACAAGCGCGAGCGTCTCTTCAAGCGCTTCTCGCAGGTCGATGCCTCGACGACGCGCACACATGGCGGTACCGGGCTTGGACTCGCGCTGTGCCGCGAGTTCGTCTCGCTGATGAATGGCCAGATCGACTGCGAAAGCACGCTCGGGCATGGAAGCACATTCGTGGTGACGCTGCCGCTCGTCGAAGTCGGCGCCGCCCCGGATCGCACCCGCGCGCGCCAGCTCTCGGGCTGGCGGATCGCACTCATCGGCCGCGAGGGTCCGCTTGCCAACGTCGTGCGCAGCTATGCGAGCAGCAGCGGCGCGACCATGGACCTCCTCGCCTGCGGGCCCAATGTTCTGCATCGCCTCGGATCGACGGGCACCACGGCCATCATCATCGACTCCAGCGCCGGCCAGTCCAACCGCGACGAGATGATGCGCATGATCGCAGCCGGGCCGAGTATGCAGTCCGTACCGTATTTCGTGATCGCTGATACGGTGGCGGATGCGGGCGGCATCGATATCGAGCCTGACCTGCTGCTCTCGCGCCCGTTCGGACAACAGTCATTCGAGCGCATCTGCAACCGATTGCGCCGCCGCTCGTCGAGCACCGGCGTACGTCCGGCGGTCGCGGCGACGGCCATTCCTCCGCGGCACTTGCGTGTTCTGCTCGCTGAGGACAACGAGCCCAATCAGCGCGTTGCCAAGGCCATCCTGCGCGGCGCGGGTTACTCCATCGATGTTGCCGGCAACGGTCATAAGGCCATTGAGCTCGTCGGCCAGAAGCCCTACGACGTCGTGCTCATGGATGTGAACATGCCGTCAATGGATGGGCTCGAGGCGACGCACGCCATTCGCCAGACGGACGCGGGCCGCGTGTTGCCGATTATCGGCCTCACCGCGAGCGTCATGGACGGCGACCGCCAGCGCTGCCTGGAAGCCGGCATGAACGATCATCTCGCTAAGCCCATCGACTGGGATGCGCTGATCGCTCTGCTCAACCGCATGGATACGGAAGTCTACGGCAACCAGGCACTCGCGTCCTAAGCTTTCCGCAGCCGCGGCGCCGGTACCCGAAGGCGTCGGCGTCCGCGGAAAAAGCTATCTGAAGAGATAGATCGGGCTCGACCAGGCGCGGTGTCCATCCTCCTGCGTGACGCGCACGAAAAGGCGCGCGTCGCGGTTCTTGGGAACGGCAATGAGACGCGTGAGGCGAACCCGCGTCTCCGTCATTTTCTCAGGTAGGCGGGCGAGCGTCACTTCTCGCGCCAATCCACCCGCGGAGAAAATGTTCGCTTCGACGCCGAGAGCGCTGATGTCGCGCGAGCCGCTGCAGTGCTTCGTCTCGAAGCTGATGCGTCCGGCGTCGCCGTCACTCAGCATGAGATCGATGCCGCCATAATTCCCGGTCGTGACGGCCTTCCATGATACTTCGTTGGCCGT
>JAEYYJ010000274.1 GCA_023430845.1 Pseudomonadota bacterium | reverse complement strand
GTACTCATTTGACGGCCACCGCCTCGTGACGAAGGTGTTCGCCAACTCAGACCCAAGTCGCTTGAGCGCGGATCAGGTGCGCGACATTCACTTCGAAGGGAAGTATCTCGTGATGCGCCCACCGGCGCGCGTGATGCCGGACGGAACTTCGGAGCAACGCGAAATCTGGTGGGAGAAAATCGCGGACGTCTAGTGGGGCCGTGAACGAAGGCGAGGCGAGCCCCGCCTTCGGACGTGGTTGCTCTAGGCGAGCTGATTGCCGATCGGCAGCTCCCGGATGCGTTTTCCGGTTGCAGCGAAGATGGCATTGCAGAGCGCAGGCGCGAACGGCGGCACGCCGGGCTCGCCCACACCGCTCGGTGGCACGTCGATGCCGTGCTGTACGATGTGCACGCGCGTATCGAGTGGCGACTCGTCGATGCGCACGAGCGGGAAGTCATGGAAGTTCGACTGCTCGACAGCGCCATCCTTGAGCGTAATCGCGCCGTACTTCGCGAGCGTCAGTCCCATGACCGCCGCCCCTTCCACTTGCGAAGCCACGCGCTCGGGATGCACGCAGTAGCCGCAGTCGATCGCCGTGTCGACGCGCGGGATCGTTATCTGGCCTTTCTCGTCGACAACCACATGCACGACCGTTGCGACGAAGCTGACGAAGCTGCGGTGCGCGGCAATGCCGAGCCCCTGGCCCTTGGGGAGCTTCTTGCCCCACTCCCCTTTTTCCGCCGCCAGTTCGACCACCTTCCGCAAGCGTCCGGTATCGACCGGGAAAGTCTCCGGCGGCTCGCCGTAGTTCCACCAGGGTGTGGTCACCTGCTTGCCCGGGTCGACGATCCGGGCAGGGCCGATCAGTTCGAGGAGGTAGTCCTTCGGATCTTTGCCGAGCTGGTGCGCCAGCTCCGCAATGAAGGACTGTGTGGACCACGCGTGCACGACATTGTTGACCGACCGGAACCAGCCGATGCGCACGTGGGACTGCGCGCCGCCGCTCTCCAGTCTGATATTGGGTACATTGAAGGGCGTGTCCACCATGCCGAGGCCGAGCTCGATCGCCGAGGGATGCTTGGGATCGGGGATGAACGTCGACAGGAACGTCGGTGAAGCACTGCGATGACGCCAGGCGATCACCTTGTTGCTGGAATCAAGACCCGCCTCCAAACGCTCCGCCGTCACGGTGTGATAGAAGCCGTGGCGGAGATCGTCCTCGCGGGTCCACACGACCTTGACGGGGACACCTTCGATCTCCCGCGAGAGGAGTGCGGCCTCGATGGCGAAGTCGCACTTCGACTTGCGACCAAAGCCGCCGCCGAGAAGCGTCGTGTGCATGACGACTTCTGCCGGCGCAACACCGAGGGCGGCAGCCACGTCGTCGCGTGCCTGACCGGGACTTTGTACGGGCGCCCACAGCTCCCACTTGCCGTAGTTCATGCGCGCCGCCGCAGCCGGTGGCTCCATGGTGGCGTGGGCAAGATGCGGGGCGTAGTACTCGCCAGTGATGATGCGCGCCGCCGAGGCGAGCGCCTTGTCGACATCACCGTCGTTGCGCTCGACCTTGCCAGGCTTCTTGACGGCCGCCTCCAGCTCGGCCCGGTAGGTCTTTGAGTCATGGGATTTGTTCGATCCATCGTCCCAAGTGATCTTCAAGGCGTCGCGGCCTTGCATGGCGGCCCATGTGTTCCGGGCAATGACAGCAACGCCGCCGAGCGGACCGAACTTGTAGGGCGCCGGCGTTGGTGGGAGCGTCACGACCTTCTCGACGCCCGCGATCTTCAACGCAGCGCTTGCGTCGAGCGTGGCGACTTTGCCCCCGAGCACGGGAGGCCGTGCAATGACGGCGAACTTCATCCCCGGCAGCACCACATCCTGGCCATAGAGCGCCTTGCCCGAGGTGATGTCGTTGATATCGGCAATGCGCACCGTGCCCTTACCGATGTAGCGGAAGGCGCTTGCGTCCTTGAGCTTCACTTTGTCGGCAGCCGGTACCGGCAAGCCGGCGGCAGCGCCCGCGAGTGCGCCGTATCCGAGTTTGCGGCCCGAGGGCTTGTGCATGACCTCATGCAACTCGGCTTGCACCTCACTGACGTCGACGCCCCATGTCTTGGCCGCCGCTGTCTCCAACATCTGTCGCGCTGCGGCGCCGCACTGACGCATGGGCTGGATCCAGTGGCGTACGCTGCGTGAGCCGTCCGTATCCTGGTTGCCGTAGGTTTTTTCATCACCCGGAGACTGCACGACGCGTACGCGCGCCCAGTCCGCTTCGAGCTCATCGGCGACGATCATCGGGAGTGCCGTGCGCGCCGCACCGTTTCCCATCTCCGCGCGGGCGGCGATGATGCTCACCGTCCCGTCGCTGCCGATGGAGATGAACACCTTGGGGTTGCTGACCACGCCGTTCGGCATCGCGTCCGCGCCCGTCGGGTAGGAGGCGAGCGCGCCTCGGACGGCCGGAAGTTGCGCGGCGAGTACCAGCCCACCGGTCGCAGCGACGCCTTTCAGCAGGCCGCGCCGGCTGACATTCGTGAGGACCAGTTTGGAGTGTGTGTTGAGCTCTGTCATATCACACCCCCTTGGCTGCGGCGCGTACGGCCGCATGGATGCGCTGATAACAGCCGCATCGACAGAGATTGCCCGCCATGGACTGCGTGATTTCGGCGTCCGTGGGCGCCGGCTTCTTGGCCAGCAGGGATGCGGCCTGCATGATCTGTCCAGTTTGACAGTAGCCGCATTGCGGAACACCGAGGTCGCGCCACGCGATCTGAAGCGGATGCTCGCCTTTGGGGTGCAGGCCTTCGATCGTGACGACGCTCTTGCCGCTGATCGACTCCATTGGCGTGACGCACGCGCGCGCTGCTTCCCCGTCGATGTGGACCGTGCACGCACCGCAAAGGGCTGCCCCGCAACCGAACTTGGTGCCGGTCAGTCTCAGCTCATCGCGCAGATACCAGAGGAGCGGCATTGACGGATCGCCGTCGAAGGCGCGCTCCTGTCCATTGATACGCAAATTTGCCATGGGCTTTTCCTCATTTGACGCAAATGCCTTACGGAAATAGACACCAAGCGACACTCTCGTTGAGCCAGACGCCCGGTCTGGCGGGCCGCGTGGGCCCACTGCAATTGCAGCTTTTGGTGTCGTGGACGGACTATACGGGGATGGGCCGGCTATCAGCGTGGCCGGCTGCTTCACAAGCGCGTGACGCTCAGCGTGCGGCTATAGAGGAGCGGTCTGGATGGAACGGCGAGGCCTCACCGCGAATTGATTGGGCAGGGTCTGCGCGTAGTCCGGACGCACTGCGCGTCACTGGACCCGGGCGAGCTTTTGTGTAGGATCACTCAAAACTTCCGCCGCGTCGACCCGGGCCTCGCGCTAGGCCTATGGAGATGCGGCATTTTCGGGGGTACCGGAAGAGATGGCAATGGCAGGTGACGGCGCGGCGGGGTCGGCCGGAAATCTGATGGCGGGTAAGCGGGGGCTCATTATGGGCCTCGCGAACAGTCGCTCGATTGCGTGGGGAATATCAAAGGCTTGCGCCGCGCAGGGCGCGGAGCTGGCGTTCACCTATCAGGGCGACGCTCTCAAGAAGCGCGTCGAGCCGCTGGCCGCCGAAGTCGGGTCCAAGATCGTACTGCCGTGCGACGTGACGGATTATGCCTCCGTGGACGCCGTATTCGAGGCGCTCAAAGCGGAATGGGGGCAGCTGGATTTCCTCGTCCACGCCATTGCCTTTTCGGACAAGGCGGAACTCGACGGGCGCTACGTGGACACGAGCGAGCGCAACTTCGTCCAGTCCATGCTCATCTCCTGCTATTCGTTCACGGCGCTGGCCCAACGGGCCGAAAAGCTCATGACCGACGGCGGCTCCCTGCTGACGCTGACCTACTACGGCGCCGAGAAGGTCATGCCGCACTACAATGTCATGGGCGTCGCCAAGGCCGCGCTCGAGGCGAGTGTGCGTTATCTGGCCGCCGACCTGGGCAAGCAGGGCATTCGCGTCAATGCGATCTCTGCTGGACCGATCAAGACGCTCGCTGCATCCGGCATCGCGGACTTCCGCTACATCTTGCGCTGGAACGAATACAACTCGGCGCTCCGGCGCAACGTGACCATCGAGGAGGTCGGTAACTCGGCCCTCTACCTGCTGTCCGATCTCGGCCGCGCGGTCACGGGTGAGATTCATCATGTCGACTCGGGCTATCACATCCAAGGCATGAAGAACGAAGATGCGCCCGACATCTCGGTCGTGAAGGGTGAGGGCTGAGCGCCCCGCCGCTTGATCTTATAGGCAAGACGCGATGAGCGAGGGGCACCAGGAGGGCTTGCGCGTCGATGCCCGCATTTTCATTCCGGATGCCGAGCTGAGCGAGAGCTTCATCCGTGCCTCTGGCCCTGGTGGGCAGAACGTCAACAAAGTCGCGACGGCCGTCGAGCTGCGCTTCGACGTGCGCGGCAGTCCCAGTCTCGCGCCGCCGGTGCGCCGCCGTCTGGAGCGTCTCGCCGGTCGCCGTCTCACCAAGGACGGCATTATCGTCATCCGCGCCGACAAATTCCGCACGCAGGACATGAACCGCAGCGAGGCGCGCGAGCGTCTTGTGGAGCTGATACGCGAGGCTGCGACGCCGCCAAAGCCGCGCATCAAGACCAAGCCGACCAAAGCATCGCGCGAACGCCGCCTGAAGGCCAAAGTCGAGCGCGGCGAGACAAAACGCGGGCGCCAGAAGCGTATATCATTCGACTGACCGCCTTCGTGCGGTGCTGCGGAGTGGGGAAGACATGATGATTTCGGACCGGCGGCCGGACGAGGTGCTGATTGCGCCGGGCGAAGGTGTAGCGGGCGTGCCTATCTGGCTCGCCGGTCAAGGCGCGTGGAAGACGGCGCTGGCGCATTTGCCGGACGCGCAACTGGCGTGGCTGGAAGCGAACGGTTTCGATGGTGCCGCGCGCAAGACCGTGCTGCTTCCAGGATCGTCGGGCGCGTTGGAGGGCGTGGTGCTTGGCATCGGAGCGCCAGACGGCCCCAACGCAGGCGTCTCCACCGCAACCCTTCTCGGCACCCTACCTCCTATCCTGCCTGCCGGCACGTATCGTCTCGGTGACGCGACAGCCTGCGATCCGACCATGGC
>JAEYYJ010000233.1 GCA_023430845.1 Pseudomonadota bacterium | reverse complement strand
CAGATGCGCATCGAGATCAAGAAGGTGCACCAGAAGGTGCGGACGACGACCGTCTACGTGACGCATGATCAGGTCGAGGCCATGACACTGGCCGATCGCGTCGTCGTCATGAACCACGGTGTGATCGAGCAGGTGGGGACGCCGACGGAGCTCTATCACCATCCGCGCACGCGGTTCGTCGCCGGCTTCATCGGCTCGCCTGCGATGAATTTCATACCTTGCAACCTGCAGGATGAAGGTGGCCAGCTCCAGCTTCGGGTCAACGACAAGCTCGCCTTGCCCGTGCCGCCCGCGCGTGCCGGCAAGTATGCGCAGCACAAGGGGAACGGCAGTGTCCTGCTCGGCATTCGTCCCGAGCATCTGACAGAGGCACGCACTCAACTCGATCCGGGTGTCGTCGCTTTCGACGCAAACCTCGACGTGACCGAGCCTATGGGCATGGAAACGCTCGTCTACTTCCCGATCAACGGCGAGACCATCTGCGGACGCGTCAATCCTGCGGCGGGGGCGAGGGATGGAGCACCGCTCAAGATGGCGGCTGACCTCAATCAGATGCACCTCATCGATCCGAAGAGTGGCCTCGTCCTCTGATCCGGCCGCGAGACGCGAGTATGCTGTTTGTGGACCTGCTGAGCCTCCGGGGCTCAGCCTTGTCCAGGCATTAGGCCGGACCGCCCAGCCGCGCGCCCACCCTCGAGAGATAAGCCGCTCTCATCTTTGAGCATCACGCCGGTGAGCCGCCGTGAGAACGCCTCGCGCATCAGCCACACGGCCTTGAACGCCGCTTCGTCCGCGCTCATGCCAGCTCCGTGGATGTTCGAGAGACAGTTGCGCTCGCCGTCGGTTCGGCCGGGCTCGGGAGCGAAGGTCAGATAAAGGCCAAGGCTATCGGGCGAGGAGAGGCCCGGCCGTTCGCCGATCATCACGAGTGCGAGCCGCGCGCCGAGTAGTGCGCCGATCTCATCGCCGATTGCGACGCGCCCTTGCGTGACAACGGCCACGGCTCCCAATGACCAAGCGTTTTTCTCGATGTGGGGTAGCAGCGCAGCGGCCACGCCGACCGCATGAGCGTGGGCCGCGTGGGCAGAGAGGCCGTCGGCGATCACCAGTGCAATATCGACACCGCCGGTTGCGCGTCGCGCCGCGACCGCGTCACGACCGACTGCGTCGAGGCGTCGACCGAGATCGGGGCGCAGCAGATACGAATGGCGCGATACGGCGCGGCTCGAAACGCTCACATGCGCGAGGCCGAGATCGTCGAGGCCGGCGGTTATTTCCGCCGGGTCGAGCGGTGCGTGTACGGCATCGCGCGCCTGTGCGTGCGCGAGCGCGAATTTCATGGCCTCCTTGGTTGGCAGTCCGGAGCCGGTGCGGCCGAGGGCGATGCGTGCAGGCGTCAATTCCGTCAGGCGCTGCCAGGCGTCGTCCGGGATCATCGGGCGATCTCCGCGAGCGGCCCGAGCAGCTGCAGCGCCTGACCCGGCGCGATCAGGCGACCGCCCGCACCCGTGATGCCCTGCGCGGCGAGCCATGCTTCGAACTCGGGCGCACGTTTGAGGCCCAGCACGTCGCGGATGTAGAGCTGGTCGTGAAAGGACGTCGACTGGTAGTTGAGCATCACGTCATCGGCGCCAGGTATGCCCATGATGTAGTTCACGCCCGCCGCGCCGAGGAGCGTCAGCAGCGTGTCCATGTCGTCCTGATCGGCTTCGGCGTGGTTCGTGTAGCAGATGTCACAGCCGAGCGGCACACCCATGAGCTTGCCGCAGAAATGATCCTCGAGCCCAGCGCGGACGATCTGCTTGCCGTCGTAAAGATACTCAGGGCCGATGAAGCCGACGACCGTGTTCACGAGCAGCGGCTCGTAGGCGCGGCATACCGCGTAGGCGCGTGCTTCGAGCGTCTGTTGATCCACATCATGATGCGCGTTGGCAGAGAGCGCCGAGCCCTGGCCGGTCTCGAAGTACATGACGTTGTCTCCGACCGTGCCGCGCTTCAGTGAGCGGCCGGCGTCGAAGCCTTCCTTCAGGATGGAGAGATCGACGCCAAAGGATTTGTTCGCGGCCTCCGTGCCCGCGACGGACTGGAAGACGAGGTCGATGGGAACGCCGCGATTGATGAGGTCGACCGACGTCGTCACGTGCGTGAGCACGCAGCCCTGTGTCGGGATAGCGAGGCGCGCGATCAGTTCATCGAGCATTTTCA
Organism: Pseudomonadota bacterium; assembly: GCA_023430845.1. GTDB lineage: Bacteria > Pseudomonadota > Alphaproteobacteria > Rhizobiales > Hyphomicrobiaceae. Next base: position 6,176 of record JAEYYJ010000233.1, on the reverse strand, counting down.
GCAGGTCCGCGAGCACCTGCATGTTGTCGGATGCGGGATTGATACCGATGACGGCGTCGCCGCAGCCAAAGGCGAGACCATCGGCGATCGAGGCGGCGATGCCGCGCATATCGTCGGTCGGATGATTGGGCTGCAGCCTGACGGCCATGGTTCCAGGCAAGCCGATCGTATTGCGAAAGCGTGTGACGATGCGGCATCGGCGGGCGATTGCAATGAGATCCTGATTGCGCATGAGCTTGCAGACGCCCGCCGCCATCTCGGGCGTCACGCCGGGTGCGATGGCGCCGAGCCGCTCAGTCGTTGCCTCCTCCGAGAGAAGCCAGTCGCGGAAGCTGCCGACGGTGAGGCTCGCGATCGGCTTGAATGCGGCGTCGTTGTGCGTGTCCATGATGAGGCGTGTGACCTCATCCTCCTCGTAGGGCACGACCATTTCATTGAGAAAAGTGCTCAGCGGGACATCGGCGAGCGCCATGCGGGCGGCAACGCCTTCCTCGGCGCTTTCGGCCGCTAGGCCGGCGAGTTGATCGCCGGACCGGACGGGCGTGGCCTTTGCCAGCAGAGTCCGCAGATCCTCGAATACGTAGGTGCGCGTGCCGATGGCGTGCCGATAGCTCATGGGCTGTTGCTCTTAGCCAGGAGGCGGCGCTCAGCGCGGCGCATCAGTACTCTTCCATGATTGGCACTGTCCTGCCAGTGCCGGCCGTCCGCACCCATGGACGAGCCCTAATGTGTGAGGCTTGGGTGCGTCAATACAGCGACCTGCACAAGGGTCGTGCCTGCGTGCGCAAGGATCGGCCCGGCATCGTCCAGGGCCGCCAGATAGTCGCGCCGCGGCTCGGCAGAACGCACATTGTCATCCAGCGCCAGAGTTACAAAGCCGAGCCGATACGATGATAGCCTCACTGCGCAGCCGCACGTCATGACGCGCGCACCTTGGAATGCGCCGGAATGCAGGCGTCCGGCGGACGAAGGCTGTTCTCAGCGCTCATTCTTCCTGCTGGTCTTGGCCGGCGCGCCGATCGGTTCGGGCATCTCGGTGTTCCCCGGTTTCATGGCGGCGTCGAGGTCAAAGTGGCCGCAGTTTTTCTCAACCATGAGATTATTGAGCGCGATCAGGCGGGCGCGCTCCTCGGAGTAGACCGCGCTGGGTGTGCCCGTCGGTGTGTGTTTGGGTGTTGCCTTGCTGGTCAGCGACGAAATGAGACCCGTAGGGGGATTGGCCTCGGCGTCGCGAACCTGCTGGATCTTGAGCTGCATGACGCCCTTCAGTCGGCGGCAGGTATAACCGCGCTCGGCCGAGGTCGGAACGTAGGTGCCATCGGCGGCGGTTGTGCCAGTCCGGTCGGAGCGGGCCTGGGCGGCGACCTCGGCAAGCTTGTGGCGCCCCTTGTCGGGTACATATCCAGGCATGGCGGCGGCGCATCCGGCGAGGCCGGGGGCGAGTAAGGCGCAGGATATGAGGATCGATGTGCGCATTTGCCGGGCTCGGTCTCCGGAGGCAGGGGCGCGCCCGAGGCGCGAGGAAGCCGAAACTGAAGCTACAACTGACGGGTCGCGGAACGTGCCATCTCGTCTGCGCGATCCGGACTGGACAAGGGGGCGCGCGGCGTTTAAAACGCGGCACTCTTTGGCACGAGACCCAATGCCTGAATAGCGGCGGAACCGAGGCTGTCCAAGCGACAAGTCTATGTTTTGCCCTGCAAAGAGGCAATTGGCAGCCAAGGTAGGGCGATTAGCTCAGTTGGTAGAGCAGCTGACTCTTAATCAGCGGGTCGAAGGTTCGAGTCCTTCATCGCCCACCAATTCGGTACAGAACCGTGAACCACCGGCGGCGTGCCTCCGCCTGACCGAACGGCCTGTTCCAGAACGTCTTTTCGGCCCATGATCCGTACCACCGCCTCGTCGACCTCGATCCGGTCCACGATCGAGCGGATGTAGGCCTTGCGGAACGGGATCTCGCCCGTGTTGATGCGCTCGCGCATGAGCCTGGCGAAGCGATCGAGGGCGAGCGGGCTGATGCGTTCGGTCGCACGTGTCCCCGACTGCGCCCGTTCGAGCGCCGCCAACGCCGCGTCCTGCGTGGCCTTCAGAGAGGCGATCCGCTCCTTCAGAATGGCGTCCATGGGGGCGAGCCCCTCCTCGACGAGCCTGTAGAGGCGCCGGAGCCGTTCGCTCGCATCTTCCGCCTCGCGCGCCAGCGCCGCGATCCGCCGGTCGACGGCACCCTGCTTGTCGGCCAACCGCCCGGCAAGCGAGGCCAGCGTTTCCGCCAGCCGTTCGGGGTCGAGAAGGTGGTCTATCAGATGCCCGGTCACCAACCTGTCGAGCTTGTCCATGCGGATCGAGCGCCCTTTGCAGGCGGTCTTGCCCTTCGTCAGGGCACTGTTGCAGGAATAATAGCGATAGACCTCGCCCGATCGCGACGTGCCGGCGCGCAGCGCCATGCCCGCACCGCATGTGGCGCAGGTCGCAAGGCCGGTCAGCAGGATGGGACCGCTGACGACTCTGGGCGGGGTGACGCGCGGATTGCGCGCCGCGAGCGCGTTCTGGACGGCGTCGAACTCGGTCGCGCTGACGATGGCTTCCGCTTCGCAGTGAACGTGCTCGGCTTCATCTTTGATCTTGCCCGTTCTGGCGTTCCTGCGGTTGAACCTCAACCGGCCGCTGTAAACTGGATTGGTCAGAAGACCGTGCACGCGGCCGACACCCCACAGGCCGCCGGCACGGGTGCGATAGCCGCGCCCGTTGAGCCAGACGGTGATGGCCTTGATGCCCATCGGCCCCGAACCCTGGTGGCCTTCGAGGACCAGCTTGAACATGAGCCGGACGGTCTCCGCCTCGACCGGATCAACAGCGAGCTTCTTCTTAGCCTGTCCACCGCGTCGCTCGGCCTCGACCACCTTGTAGCCGAGCGGGGGCTGGGAGCCGTTCCAGAAGCCCTGGCGCGTGTTCTCCTTCATCGCTCGCAGGACGTGCTTGGCGTTCTCCTTCGACTGGTACTCGTCGAAGAGCGCGATGACCTGCCGCATCATGACCTGGGCCGGGTCGTCGCCGAGCTCCTGGGTGATGGAGACCAGCTTGACGCCATGCTTGGCGAGCTTGCGCAAGTAGAACTCGAGGCCATAAGCGTCGCGGAAGAAGCGGGAGAAGGAGTGCACGACGATCACATCGAACGCATTCTCGCCATCGCAGGCGCGCTCGATCATGCGCTGGAACTCGGGCCGCTTGTCGTCAGTCGCCGAGGCGCCGGGCTCGACGTACTCGGCCACGATCTCCATGCCCCGTGCGGAGGCCCATGCGGCCGCCTGCGCCTTCTGGTCGGGGATCGACAGATCGTGCTCGGCTTGCCTACCCGTCGAGACGCGCAGATAGGCGGCGGCGCGGAGGGCCGACGCAGGCCTTGCGGCACCCTGTGTTCGCGCAGACCGCGCCAGCTTGCGCTTTGCCTCGATGTCGCTCATGTCACGTCCCTCCCGTGCACGCATTCAGGCTCTCGCACGAATGCTAGCCATGGAAGCGGGCAGGACAAGGGTGGCGTTCAAGCCTTCTCACTGTCGTCGAACCGCTTCACATAACCAAGCAACTCGCGCAGCTCCCGTTCGAAATAGGTTTCGATCACGTCGAGCTCCGCCCGGCCGACCGGGAGCCTAGGGCCGAAGTTGTCGCAGACGACGGGATCGGGCGGGACGGCCGATCGACGCGCGCGCGACCGTGGCGGACCGCGACACGTGGGCTGCGCCGTGCTCTCGGCGCCGTTCGAGACAACGGAGGCCTCCGGCAGCGGCGGCGTTAGCTCACGCTGGCGGTCACTCAGAACGATGATGTCGGCAGCTTTGTCGACGCGCCGAGGAATGGGCGCCGGCCGGTCCGGCCAAGTGCCACCATTGGCCACAAGGCGCACTCGCGCAGCCAGGACCTTCGCGCGACTTCTGCCTTTCCACGAGACGGCCCTCGTTGCCGCCAATCGCGTGCCGACGACATCTGAGGGGGCACGCTCAGGCGCATCCGCTTTCGGCACCACTCCAGCACCGCTCATTGGGTCCGGCACGGCCTGCGCAGGCGGGAGGCCTGCGGATCGCTCAAGATCCGGCACGCTGTACGTCGTCTGTGCCGCGGCGCGGTAGGCGTGCAATACCCGCCGCAGCGCCTCATCGCTTGCAGGGTCTAAATAACGCGGATCGACGTCGCTCTCGCGTGCCAACTCCAGTGGGCGACTGATGTGTACCGGTGTGAGCCCAAGCTGTGCCCACTCCTGACGGCTTTGCACATCGGCCTGCCAATCGGAGACCACAAGTGCGCCGACCGCCATTGCGAGCATGACCACGGCGGACGTTGCCACAACGGCCATGGCATATGCGATCGCACTCATGCTCGATCCGCTAGCCGTTTCAGTTTTATCCGATGCTCTAATTACCCTTTTTCTTTGCGGTCAAATAATGACTAATTGCCGAATTCATAGGGGTCGTTATGTGCCCTGAGCCATGGGGTTCATGATTTTCAAGACGCGGCAATCGGAGGGAATTGGGAGATTGCGGGAAGCTGGAGGACGGAGAATTGGATGGCAAGATAAAGCGAAAATCGCGTTTCGGCCCGGATCGGGCGTAGCGCATTGTCTGCACATGGTTTTTCTTGGTGTCATTTTGACTCCAATAGCATTGCGACCGTTTCCATTCTCTCAAATATCGTCAGGCCGACAATCACTTAGTTGACGCCAATGCAATCAGCCTTGCAAATCCATCGGCGCGCATCAACTATCGCCTATGGCCAAAGACGAAACGAGAGAATTCGAGCCGCGTTTGGGAAGATCGCGCGGGCGCACCTCAAATGTCTCACGCTCGCATAGATCGTTGGTCGTTCGCGCCACCGTCAGGCAAGGTGGAGATCCGACGCGGATCGGCCGGGCACGCAAACCCAGCGGCCGCTTCAACGCGCGCGGTCGCGGCCGCGCGGCTGCCGCAGCAGTCGAAGGTCATGGTGGCTGGGAGATCGAGACGGACAACGCGCAGTCCGGCGGTATGCGCTGGCGTGCCCGCCGCGTCGTCGTCAAGGCGCGCGTGGTCAAGCTCAAGGGCGCGCAGAGCCAAGCCTTGGCCGCCCACTTGCGCTACCTGCAGCGTGAGGGGGTCACGGGCGACGGACATCCCGGCCACGCCTATTCGAGCTTCGGGGAGCGCGCAGATGCCAAGGCCTTCATCGAGCGCAGCCGGGAGGACCGCCACCAGTTCCGCTTCATCGTCGCCGCCGAGGATGGCGTGGAGCTCGGCGATCTCAAGCTCATGACGCGCCGGCTCATGCATCAGGTGGAGCAGGACCTCGATACGCATCTCGATTGGATGGCCGTCGACCACTACAATACCGGCCACCCGCACACCCATATCATCGTGCGCGGCGTCACCGACGACAAGAAGATCCTCTATATCGCTGGCAACTACATTGCCCATGGCATGAGGGCGCGTGCGAGCGAGCTCGTGACGCGGCAGCTCGGTCGCCAGAGCGAATGGGACGTACAGCAGAAGCTCAGCCAGGAGATCAGGCACGAGCGTCTCACGCGGCTCGACCGTACCCTGCTCAGCCAGGCCCAGGATGGTCTGGTCGATCTTCGTGTTAGCCCCAATCAGGACTACCTCGTGCGGGCCAACCGGCACCTCCTGCTCGGTCGCTTGCAGACACTCGAGCGCATGGAGCTGGCCGGCGAGCAGGAGCCCGGCATCTGGCGGCTGTCACCCAAGCTGGAGCCCACGCTCAAGCAGCTCGGCGAGCGAATGGACAAAATCCACCTCATGCGCCGCGCTCTCGGTGCCGGGGCCGCCGAGCGGTCGGTCTCCACATTCATGATCCATCATGATGCGCCGCGCTCGGCCATCATAGGGCGTCTTGCCGGCAGAGGCCTTGCCGGCGACGGCCTCGGCGATGAGGCCTATGTCATCCTCGATGGCGTGGACGGGCGTGTGCACTATGTGGAGCTGAACGACGCTCTTCTTCCCGACGAGGTGCAGCGCGGCGCCGTCCTCTCGGTCGGCTGGGCCGTGTCAGCGCGCTCGGTCGACAAGACCATTGCCGCACAGGCAGCGCGCAACGACGGCTTCTACGATCCGCGTCGGCACCTGGAGATCGCACGCCAGAGCGAGCGCGTCCCCGGTGGCGACTTCGAAGGGCACGTGGATGGGCACGTGCGG
>JAEYYJ010000227.1 GCA_023430845.1 Pseudomonadota bacterium | reverse complement strand
ATCTGCCATTGGACGGGGACGCTCGGGCCGAAGTTACGCGAGGGCGACAAGCAGAGCCCCGAAGGCTTCTACACGGTGGGACGGCGGCAGATGCGCCATCTCGGGCGCTGGCGGCACGCTTTCAATATCGGCTTTCCGAACCTGCATGATAAGCGGCTCGACCGTACCGGCTCCTACATTCTCGTCCACGGGGGCTGCTCATCGACCGGTTGCTACGCGATGACTCAGCCGGTTCAGCAGGTGATCTACCGCCTCGCTGCATCGGCGCTCCGCGGGCGGCAGAAGAATTTTCAGATCCATATTTTCCCGTTCCGCATGACCGATGACAACATGGCGGCGCATGCGGAGAGCCCCTGGATGGATTTCTGGCGCGATCTCAAGGTCGGGTACGACGCTTTCGAAGCCACCCGGCAACCGCCCCGCATCGGTATATGCGGTCAGCGCTATGTGGTGGCCAGGGCTTCTCCGGGCGCGCGTACGGACGGACCGCTGAGGCGCATCGATCCAGGTAAGCCCGAGGCGGCGGGCTTCGATACCAGCCGTTGCGGCATTCCGATCGCTCAGCCGAGCGAGACGGCGCCGACAGCATCGACGCCGGACCCCGATGGCGGACCTGCCGTTACCGGGTCGAGTTTCATGCCGACATCGTTGCGCACTGTTGCGCGCGTCGAGCGTGCGGGAGACGCGTCCTCATCTCACGCACGTGAGGAGCGCACAGGCTATGGCTGGCGAGAGCGCGTGCCGCACCCGAGCGCCGCGCAGCCCCGCAAGCCGGTGGAGGAGCGAGCCCATAAAGCCGTGCGGGCGCAGAAACAGGCTCAGGGCGAGCGGGAACGCCTGCGCGAGAAGCGCCGCGCTCATCGCGCAGCGTTGAGCGAGAGCTATCGCCGAACGCTCGTCGGTATCTCGCAGTAGCAAGCGATCTATTCGGGCTTGCGATAGACGTCCTTGAGTGCGATCCGGCCATCCTCGAACTTGTAGACCTCGACGCCGGCATGGCTGCTGACCGCGCCGTCAGCCCGGCGCGTCTCGGTCAGACGGAAAGTCATGAACGACACATCGGGCAGGTGCTCGTAGACCACGTCGCTGAAGCGCTGCTCGCTGTACGTTTCCCGCTGACGCTCGAAATGCGCGCGGATGGCCTCGGGGCTCGCCAGCAGCCGAGGTGCGCCGGCCTCGTCCTGGCCGCGCCACTGGAAGCCGGGGGTAACGACCCGGTACAGTGCCTCAACGTCCTTTTTGAAGAAGGCGCGGCCGAACGCCTTGAAGAGCTCCTCGCGCTCGGCGAGGGTTTGGCCTGAAAGTGTCATTACTCGAGACCTCCCATGAGTTTATGAGGGGCGCCTGGCGCGATTTGTACGAAAGCCGCCCTTTCTTGTGGGCCGGAGACGGGCTAAAGGAACGAGCAGCCGACGCCACCACGGGGACACGATGCCATGAACATCCACGAGTACCAAGCCAAGGAGCTCTATCGGCAGTATGGCGTGCCGACGGGCGTGGGCTACCCCGCATTCACGGTCGCGGAGGCTGTCGAGGCGGCAAAGAAGCTTCCCGGGCCGGTGTGGGTGGTCAAATCCCAGATCCATGCAGGCGGACGCGGCAAGGGCAAGTTCAAGGAATCGGCAGCCGGCAGCGGCGGCGGCGTGCGGCTTGCGAAATCCGTCGAGGAAGTCGAGGCCTTTGCCGGTCAGATGCTCGGCAACACGCTCGTCACCGTGCAGACAGGTTCCGAGGGCCGCAAGGTCCAGCGCCTCTATATCGAGGACGGATCGGCGATCGCGCGCGAGCTTTATCTCTCGGCGCTGGTCGATCGCGAGACGAGCCGTGTCGCGTTCATCGTGTCGACCGAAGGCGGCATGGATATCGAGCAGGTCGCCCACGACACGCCCGAGAAGATCCTGACGTTCTCGATCGACCCGGCATCAGGCTATTTCCCCTATCACGGCCGCAAGGTGGCCTTCGCGCTTGGGCTCGAAGGCGATCAGGTGAAGCAGTGCGTCAAGCTCATCGGCGATCTCTACCGGATGGTCGTCGAGAAGGACATGGCGCTGCTCGAGATCAATCCCCTTGTCGTGACCAAGGATGGAAATCTTCTGGCGCTCGACGGCAAGATGAACTTCGACTCGAACGCCCTCTTCCGCCAGAAAGAGGTCGTCGCCATGCGTGATCTCGCAGAGGAAGATCCTTCCGAGGTCGAGGCGTCGAAGTACGACCTTTCCTACGTCAAGCTCGACGGCCAGATCGGTTGTCTCGTGAATGGCGCCGGGCTTGCCATGGCAACCATGGACATCATCAAACTGCACGGCATGGAGCCGGCGAACTTCCTGGATGTCGGCGGTTCGGCGTCGAAGGAGAAGGTCACAGCCGCCTTCAAGATCATCCTCAACGATCCGAGCGTCAAAGGTATTCTGGTCAATATCTTCGGCGGCATCATGCGCTGCGATATTATCGCCGAAGGCGTTGTTGCGGCGGCTCGCGAGCTTGGCGTGACAGTGCCGCTGGTGGTCCGGCTCGAAGGCACGAATGTTGAGCTCGGCAAGAAGATCATGGCCGAGTCTGGCCTCCAGATCCTGAGTGCGGACAATCTCGCCGACGCCGCAAAGAAGATCACGGACGCCGTGCGCGCGGCCGGCTGACCGGATAGCGGGAAAATTTGTGGCGGCTGTCGTCCGAGAGCGGGCACGGCCGCCGCAAATGCAGTGATAATTCAAGCACCTCGGAATTTTGCGTACCCGGCCGGGCCAGGAGCCCCCCGATCGGGGCGTGCTGCCATGCCAACGCGTCATTGCCAATGTAAACGGCTTGTTGAAGGATATAGTCTCCGCGCGAGTGAAAGCGGTGCCTGATTTTATTCGAGCAGGTCCGCGCCCGCCGCCGCCCGCGCTATTATTTCCGGCGCACTTGGAGAAAAATCCCCATGGACCTCGGCACGACCAAGATGCTCGCCCGCAAGGAGGGTGGCATCGGCTGGATGACCTTCAATCAGCCGGAAAAGCGCAACGCCGTATCCTATGAGATGTGGGTGGCGATCCCGAAGATCATCGCCGACTTCGAGGCCGATCCCGCCGTGCGCGTGATCGTTCTGACGGGGGCCGGGGACAAGGCCTTCGTCTCGGGCGCCGATATCTCCGAGTTCGACAAGAAGCGCGATCGCGAGGAGACGATCAAGGTCTACGACAAGGCCGGCGAGACGGCGCAGCTTGCGATCACCAACACCAGCAAGCCGACGATCGCGATGATACGCGGGCTATGCGTCGGCGGCGGCGTCGCCATCGCGCTCAATACCGATATCCGCATCTGTGGGCACGACAGCTTCTTCGCCGTGCCGGCTGCGCGGCTCGGGCTCGGCTATCGCGCCTCGGGCATCAAGAAGCTCGTCGATATCGTGGGGCCGGCCTTCGCCAAGGAGATCTTTTTCACGGCGAACCGCTTCACGGCCGATGACGCGCGCATCATGGGCCTCGTCAATCGAGTCGTGCAGGCCGAAGAGCTCGAAACCTACGTCAGAAAATACGCCGCCACGATCGCCGACAACGCACCGCTGACCGTCAAGGCCGCGAAGCTCGCGATCCATGCGGCGACGCAGGATCAGGACAAGCGGGATATCGCGACGCTGAATGCTGCGATCGATGCCTGCTTTGCGAGCGAAGACTATATCGAGGGCCGCCGCGCGTTCATGGAGAAGCGACGTCCGGTCTTCAAGGGGCGCTAGGCACCGCGGAGCGGACTGGAGGCATGTGGATGCGCATTGAGACGCGACTGACACGGGCGCTCGGTATCAGGCATCCGATCATACTGGCCCCCATGGGGACAGCCTCAGGAGGGGCGCTCGCCCGCGCTGTCACGAACGCAGGCGGACTGGGCCTCATCGGCGGCGGCTACGGCGACGCCGATTGGATCGAGCAGCAGTTTCGCGAGGCAGGCAATACGCGTGTCGGCGGTGGTTTCATAACGTGGTCTCTCGCCCAGGCGCCGCAACTTCTCAACACCATGCTGGCACACAAGCCCGCTGCCATGTTTCTTTCGTTCGGTGATCCGCGCCCCTTCGCGCCCTCGATCAAGGCATCCGGAGCGCTGCTGATCTGCCAGGTTCAATCACGCAACGACTGCCTTGAAGCTCTGGAAGCGGGCGCCGACATCGTGGTCGCGCAGGGCACCGAAGCCGGCGGGCACGGTGCGCGGCGCGCCACCATGACCATCGTACCGGAGATCGCCGATCTTCTTGCGCGGGAAGCGCCCGAGACACTGCTCTGTGCCGCCGGCGGTATTGCCGATGGGCGCGGTGTAGCCGCCGCGCTCACGCTCGGCGCGGACGGCGTCGTGGTGGGTACGCGATTCTGGGCCGCTGCCGAAGCTCTGGTGCATCCGAACGTCCAGGCGGCGGGTGTGCAGGCGACTGGCGATGATACGTTGCGCACCTCGACGACCGATATCGTCCGCGAGCGGTACTGGCCGGATCGCTTCGACATTCGGGTCGTGCGCAATGCATTCACCGACCGCTGGCACGGCAAGGAGAATGAGCTTCGGGACAATCGTCCTCCCGAGACGCAACGTGTTCATGCCGCGATCGCTTCGGGTGATGCAACCCAAGCGCCGATCATTGCTGGCGAAGCGCTCGGCCTCATCGATCGCGTCGAGCCAGCGGAGACGATCGTGTCGCGCATGATCGAAGAGGCGGCCGACATCCTCAGGTCGACGGCACGGCTGGTGCGATAGCTACACGACCTTCGCGAAGCGTCCCTCGATCGGATAACCGGGATCGGTGTAGCCGGGCGACGACGGGTGTCCCGGGCTTACGAGGCTGTCGACCAGTGCTTCGTCCTCTTTCGTCCATACGTAGTCGAGCGCGGCGGGATAGTTGGACCACTGCTCGAAGGTGCGCGGGCCCGCGATCACCGATGAGATCGTGGTGTTGTTCAGCACCCATGCCACCGCGAAATGCACGAGGCTGACGCCCTTCGAATCGCAATGGGCCTTCAGCTTCGCGGCAATGGCGAGCGACTCAGGCCGCCATTCGGTTTCCATCATGCGCTTGTCGTTGCGGCCTGCGCGCGTGTCGGGTGGCGCATTGCTGCCCGGCTGATATTTGCCGGAGAGCACGCCACGCGCGATGGGACTGTAGGAGGCGACGCCGAGGCCGTACGCGCGGGCTGCCGGCAATACTTCCACCTCCGGCATACGGTTCATGATGTTGTAGTAGGGCTGGAGAACGATCGGCGCCGGTGCGCCGACCGTGCGGCACGCCGTGTCGATCGCCGGAATGTGCCATGCGCGCACATTGGAAAGGCCCCAGTAGCGGAGTTTGCCCGAGCGGATGAGTTCACCGAACGTGTCCGCCACACTCTCCCATGGCACGCTCGGATCGACGCGATGAATGTACTCGATGTCGATGTGATCCGTGCCGAGACGCTTGAGCGAGGCATCGACGGCTTCGATCATATGGCGGCGTGAGAGCCCACGCTCATTCGGTCCGGGGCCGGTCGGCTGCGCGAGCTTGCTCGCCAAAATCCAGTGACTGCGTCGTGCTTTGATGACGCGACCCGTGACTTCCTCCGAGCGGCCCTGCTCGTAGACGTTCGCCGTGTCGATGAAGTTGACGCCGAGATCGGCGGCGTGGTCGGCGATGCGCTGGGCTTCGGCCTGATCGGTCGGGCCTCCGAACATCATCGTGCCGAGGCAGAGCTCGGAGACCTTGAGTCCGCTGCGTCCGAGCGTGCGATAGCGCATGGCGGCCATGGATCTCTCCTGCTGAACTAGTTCCCAATGCCGGATCATGGCGACGCCGGCCTCGTGGCGCAAGCGCGCTTCAGGTCCGTGGCTTTGCCGTGTCGCCAAAGACATGCTCGGGGCCCGGAAAGCGGCGGTCCCGAACCTCGGCAGCATAGGCCGAAATGGCGGTCTCCATATCCCGCCCGAGTTCGGCATAGCGCTTTACGAACTTCGGGCGGAAATCGGTGAAGATGCCGAGCACGTCTTCGATGACGAGAATCTGCCCGTCACAAGCGGCCGACGCACCAATGCCCACGGTCGGGATCGCGACGGTTTCGGTGATCTTGCGCGCAAGCGGCTCGGTGACCTTCTCGAGTACTACGGAAAAGGCGCCGGCATCGGCAACGGCTTTGGCATCGTCGAGAATGCGATCGGCGCTGTCGCCGCGTCCTTGCACCTTGTAGCCGCCGAAGGTGTTGACCGCTTGCGGTGTCAGTCCGATGTGAGCCATCACCGGAATGCCGCGGCGCGTGAGGAAGCGAATAGTCTCCGCCATGCTCTCTCCGCCTTCGAGCTTCACGGCACCGCATCCGGTCTCTGCCATGACACGGGCGGCGCTGCGGAAGGCTTGATCCGGACTGGCCTCGTAGGAACCAAACGGTAAGTCTACGACGACGAGTGCGTGTTGCGCCGCGCGCGTTACGGCTTGGCCGTGCATGATCATCATGTCGAGCGATACGCCGACCGTCGATGGCAGGCCATGCAGCACCATGCCGACACTGTCGCCGACGAGGATGAGATCGCAGTGTCGATCGACGATGCGCGCCACCGGCGTCGTGTACGCCGTCAGGCAAACAATTGGCGTGCCACCCTTGCGGGGCGAGATGTCGGGGGGCGTCAAAGCTTTGCTGATGGTCGTTGCGCTCATGGATGCTCTCGATCTGTTGGGCGGGCCTGTGTCGCGTGTTGACCGCGTTCTAGCTCATATGGGTGGTTGTCGAAACCGGCGGCCGGGTCGTGCGGCTGCATATCAAGTCTTGCTCAGCACATGGCAAATGCGCATTTTGCCCATCGGGCTCTTGGGAAACGAAATCCGCCCTCGAACGTTGCGCTGCATCGGAGGGGGGTTTGCAATGGATACTTTTGAGCTCTTTCAGCGGTTGTCGGTGGCATTGGCGGTCGGAATTCTGATCGGTCTCGAACGGGGTTGGCGCGAACGCAAGGAGGAGGAAGGCGATCGCACGGCCGGGTTGCGTACGTTCGCGCTCAGCGGGCTGCTGGGCGGTGTTTGGGGGGCGATCGGGCAGGCGGCTGGACCGGGCGGGGGGGATTTCGCACTCGGCGCCGCATTCGTGGTGTTCGCCCTGATCTTTGCGATGTTCCGCTATCGCGAAATGGAACGCGATGAAGCGTTCGGCATCACGACCATTGTCGCTGCGATGCTGGCGTTCGCTTTGGGCGCACTCGCGGTACTGGGATCCATCGAGGCGGCGGCCGCGGGTGGCGTGGCCGCGGCCGTTCTTCTGGCCTGGAAATCCGTTCTTCATAAGTGGCTCGAGCGAATGACGCGCGAGGAGCTTCGCTCCGGGATCGTGCTGCTGGCGATGACCTTCGTACTTCTGCCGCTGCTGCCCAATCGTACTGTCGATCCGTGGGACGCGCTCAATCCCTACGAGATCTGGCTCATGACGATCATGATCGCGGCGTTGAGCTTCGTCGGCTATCTCGCGGTGAAGTT
>JAEYYJ010000215.1 GCA_023430845.1 Pseudomonadota bacterium | reverse complement strand
CGCAAAAGCGCGTTGCACGACGAGCAAATCGCACATAAAAGGCGCCCTTAGCCCGAGTTTCAACATGGCCCGGACCCGCACCAAGGGAGCAAGAGGTAAGACGATGGCGACCGTGAACTACGACAAGATGTCCCTTAAAGAGCTGCTGGAACACGAGGCTCGTCTATCAAAGGCCATTGTCGCAGCGCGGCGCAACGAGTTCACGAATGCCCGGCAGAAGGTGATCGCGATGGCCGAGAGCCTCGGCTACAAGATCGAGGAGCTTACGGGCGCGGCTCGTGGCGCAAAGCGTGGAAACGGCGGGAAAGTCGCGGTCAAATTCCGCAATAAGGATAATCCGGAAGAGACCTGGACCGGTCGCGGCCGCCAGCCGAAATGGCTTACAGCGAAGCTGGCCAAAGGCGCAAAGCTCAGCGATTTCGCGATCTGAAATCAGTACTTTCTCATGCGGGATCCGGAAATCGGCACCCGCAATCGAGACAAAGTTCAAAGCAGTCGGAGTACGTCCATTCCGCGACATACTTCGACGGCTTTTCAATTCCCCGTTTCACGAACACGCCTTTCTGATGTGGGCCTTGCCACCACACCGCCGTAGCACGCTGGCATCAGTCGGCGGGAAATTCAGCGCCAGCGCCTGATCTTGCGGCAGCCGACCCGCTATCCGAATGTCACACGAATCACCTATTATCTTCGTGAAAGCAGGGGGATTTCCTGCTTTCGGCGATCCGGTCTCCGATCGGGCGCAGGTGGTTGCGTCGCCGACCTGCAGCTAGGGCGCATGTGCGCTTTTGGCAACGCATGAGCGAGGGCATGCTGGCGAGTTGCTCGAACAGCAAAGCTGGGATCCGGAGGCCATGGATGAGGCCGCCGTCTGATCTTCCCCCGTCTCCGACGAAGAAGCTCATCCTCACCAGCCTTCATTGCACCCGATACGACGAATTCTGTCGTCCGCTCGAGGCCATGGCGCGCTCCCTGCGCGGCAACCTCGGTCGGACGCCTGAGCCTTCTCGGCAGGGAAAGGTGGGGCTTCCCAACGACGATGGAGTGGCCAATGCCAACACGCCGTCTTCTTCCTCGCAGTCGCTCAGGCCCGACAGCCGGCAAAACCGGTTGGAACGGGCCCCGGAGCCGTAGGCTTTTCGAGTTCGACGAACTGCGCTGGCGTGTCAAACCACAGCATCCACCGACTAGGCCCTAATCACGTACCCGCCGTCACGACGGCCACAACTCGCAAAGCCGGCCCGTTGGCCGGCTTTGTTTTTAAGTGCGGCCTCCCGGCCGGCGCGCAGTCGCGCGCTGCTTTCTGGCCGCGGGCTGCTGGGAAGAGGTACTTCGCAACCTTGTCGCAGTGCTATGCCCGCGGCGGCCATGGCGAGGGGGCAGCATGTGACGCGACGGACGCTGTCGCCACTTCATGAGCGTGCGACCGCACGCCGGCCGGTAGGCCGTTCCTAAGAATCAACTTCGCTTCGGCTCGTAGTTGAGCACCGGTGCGAGCCAGCGTTCGGCTTCGGCGACCGACCAACCCTTGCGCTTCGCGTAGTCCTCGACCTGATCGCGCTCGATACGGCCAACGCCGAAATAATGGCTGTCCGGATGAGCGAAATAGAGGCCCGACACCGACGAACCCGGCCACATCGCAAAACTCTCGGTGAGCGCGATGCCGGTAGCGGCCTCCGCATCCAGAAGCTGCCAGATCGTGCCTTTCTCGGTGTGATCGGGCTGCGCCGGATAGCCGGGAGCAGGACGGATACCCTGATAGGCCTCGAGGATCAGCTCCTCGTTGGTCAGCGCCTCATCCTTGGCATAACCCCAGAACTCGCGGCGCACGCGCTGATGCATACGCTCGGCAAACGCCTCTGCGAGCCGGTCCGCGAGCGCTTTGACCATGATGCGCCCGTAGTCGTCGGTCTTCTTGATGTGCGCCTCGATCGCCTCGTCCTCACCGATGCCGGCAGTGACTGCGAAAGCGCCGATGAAGTCCTGGCGGCCGCTGTCCTTCGGTGCGATGAAGTCGGATAGCGCGGTGTGGGCGCGGTTGCGCCCGGGATCACGCGCGATCTGCTGGCGCAGCGTATGGAGCATGGCGAGCGGTGCATTGCGCCCATCCTCGGCATACACCTCGATATCGTCGCCGATGGCGTTCGCGGGCCAGAAACCGATGACGGCGTTGGCCGTGAGCCACTTCTCCTTGACGATCCGATCAAGAAGCATCTTCGCGTCATCGAACAGCTTGCGCGCCTCGGGACCGAACTTCTTGTCGTCGAGGATCATCGGATAGCGCCCTTTGAGCTCCCAAGTCTGGAAGAAGGGCGTCCAATCGATGCACGAGACGAGATCGGCGAGATCGTAGGATTTGAAGCGCGTCACGCCCATGGTTGCGGGGCGCTGCGGCTCGTAGCTCGTCCAGTCGACCTGGAACTGGTTCTCGCGCGCGGCTTCAATCGTGATCCGCTGCTTGGTCTGATCCGAACGCAGGTATGCCTGTCGCGCCTTGTCGTACTCGGCGCGGATGTCGGCGACATACGGATCGCGATCGGTGTCCGAGAGCAGCTTCGAGACGACACCGACCGCGCGGCTCGCGTCGAGCACGTGGATCGCCTGGTTGCGCGCGTAATTCGGGCTGATCTTGACGGCCGTATGCACGCGGCTCGTCGTTGCGCCGCCGATCAGCAGCGGCACGTCGAAGCCCTCGCGCTCCATTTCCGCAGCGACGGTGCACATCTCGTCGAGCGAGGGCGTGATGAGGCCGGAGAGACCGATCACGTCTGCCTGCTCCTTGCGCGCGACCTCGAGGATTTTCGCCGCCGGGACCATGACACCCAGATCGATAACCTCGTAGTTGTTGCACTGGAGAACGACACCGACGATGTTCTTGCCGATATCGTGGACATCGCCCTTCACGGTCGCCATGACGATCTTGCCGGCAGCGGGCTTGTCGGCGAGGCCCGAGGCCTCCTTCTCGGCCTGCAGAAAGGGCTGCAGGTAAGCAACGGCCTGCTTCATCACGCGCGCGGACTTGACGACCTGCGGCAGGAACATCTTGCCGGCGCCGAAGAGATCGCCGACGACATTCATGCCAGCCATCAGCGGCCCCTCAATGACATGCAGCGGCTTCGCGGCAGCCTGCCGCGCCTCCTCCGTGTCGGCCTCGATGAAATCCGTGATGCCATGCACGAGCGCGTGCTTGAGACGCTCCGTGACATCG
This sequence comes from Pseudomonadota bacterium, assembly GCA_023430845.1. Taxonomy (GTDB): domain Bacteria; phylum Pseudomonadota; class Alphaproteobacteria; order Rhizobiales; family Hyphomicrobiaceae. The sequence continues at coordinate 1,360 of JAEYYJ010000215.1, read as the reverse complement.
CCTTGGCGCCACGTGAGATCCACTTCCTTGCGCTTGGCGCCATCGCCCTTGAAGCGTTGCGCGGCTTCGAGCAGACGGTCCGTTCCATCAGGGCGGCGATTGAGGATCACATCCTCGCAAAGCTCGCGCAGCTCCGGCTCGATATCGTCATAGACCGGGAGCTGTCCCGCATTGACGATGGCCATGTCCATGCCGGCCTTGATGGCGTGGTACAGGAACACCGAGTGCATGGCCTGGCGCACAGTCTCGTTGCCACGGAAGGAGAACGAGAGGTTGGAGACGCCCCCCGAGATGTGCGCGTGCGGGCACGCCGCCTTGATCTGCCGGACGGCTTCGATGAAGGCGATGCCGTAGCCGTTGTGCTCCTCGATCCCGGTGGCCACCGCGAAGATGTTCGGGTCGAAGACAATGTCCTCAGGCGGGAAGCCGAGCTTTTCGGTGAGCAGCTTGTAGGCGCGCGCGCAGATCTCGACCTTGCGCTCGACAGTATCGGCCTGCCCTTGCTCGTCGAAGGCCATCACGACGACGGCGGCACCATAGCGACGCACCCGGCGCGCCTGCTGGAGAAAGGCCGCCTCGCCTTCCTTCATGCTGATCGAATTGACGATCGGTTTACCCTGGACGCACTTGAGACCAGCCTCGATCACGCTCCACTTGGAGCTGTCGATCATCACGGGCACGCGCGCGATATCGGGCTCGGAGGCGATCATGTTGAGGAACGTAGTCATGGCCTTCTCGCTGTCGAGAAGGCCTTCGTCCATGTTCACGTCGAGAATCTGGGCGCCGCTCTCGACCTGTTCACGGGCCACCGAGAGGGCAGCGGCATAGTCACCGGCCTCGATGAGCTTCCTGAACTTGGCCGAACCGGTGACGTTCGTGCGTTCGCCGATATTGATGAAGGTCGCCGCCGTGGGGGGCGACTGAGTTGCAGAGGTCATGGCGAGAAGCGGGGTCCGGCATAGATGCTTCGGGGTCTGCGTCCGACACGGCCGCAGGCGCATTCGTCGCCACGTGTATAGGAAATCAGAGCGAACTCATAGATGCGGCGTGAGGACGCCGCGCCCAGGCCAGACAAGAAGCCCGGAAAAGCAGAACGCCCGCCCCGGGTAGGGAGCGAGCGCACTGTTCGGCGATTTCGCGCCTGAGGACAGCATAAGCTGCCATCAGGCCAGCGATAAATCAGGGGTTGCCGCCGCCGCCGCCGGTGCCGCTCAGGCCATTATCGATGGTCTGGAACGTGGTGTTGAGGCTCGTGCCGACGCTGGAAACAACGCCGATGATCGCAACCGAGATGAGGGCGGCGATGAGGCCGTACTCGATGGCCGTGGCGCCCGACTCGCACTTCGCAAAACGAACGAGG